>JAUNEM010000210.1 GCA_030525515.1 Eubacteriales bacterium | reverse complement strand
TTCCGGGGCGGATGATCAGAAGGGAAGGCGCTCATTGCCATAATGGCGGTGGGCGCTTTATCTGTTTATGGTATAATAGAACGGAAGTGTTACGCTCTGCTGGATGAGGCAGTAATATCGGGGAAAGGCTAAAGATTTTTTACCTGATATATAGCATACACAAAAAATTCATAGCATAGGGAGGAGATAACATCGATGAAAAAGTATGTTTCAATTTTACTGGCCGCCATACTCAGCGCTTCCCTTCTTGCGGGATGCGGCGGTTCCGGTAAATCCGGTCAGCAGCCGGCGAAAGAGGCTCAGGAGCAGGCGGCGCAGCCTGAGGAGACAGAGACAGAGGAGGCCGGGGCTGTTGAAGACGGGGCTCAGGCGGACGCAGCCAAAGAAGACCCGCAGGCAGCCGCAGCCGCAGACAAAGAAGACCCGCAGGCAGCCGCAGCCGCAGCCAAAGATGATCCGCAGACAGACGCAGCCGCGGACTCCGACGCGTATCTGGTCTACGTCAAGGACGCGGAGACGATGGCTCCGATGCCGGGTGTCAATGTACAGTTCTGTTCCGATGTTCTGTGCCAGATGGGCAAGACGGATGAGAACGGAGTGGCTGCATTCCATTCAGATCCCGGAACCTATACAGTGCACTTGATGAAGGCCCCCGATGGCTATGTAAGCAGTACGGAGGAGTTCACGCTCGATCAGGATAACCGCGAAGCAACCTATTTTCTGGAAAAACAGGAAACAGAGCCCTAACCCGGGGCGGATACCGATCCTGCCGGGAGCGAAAACCCGGATTCGGAAATGGATTTTCCTTATGCGGGATTCACTTTCGCTGCTCCGGAAGAATTTAAAGAGGTGACCGGAGAAATCAGGACCAATGATTTCGGCGAAGTCGGGGTGGATTCCGGAATAGTGATCGGGTATGTTGCCTATCAGGCTAAGACCGAAGCCGACTTTATGGAATTCCTGGAGACTGCCGGCATTAACCCGCGAGTCCTGCGCGCCACGCGCAGATCTGATACCGGAATGGAATCCTTTTTAGTTATTTTTCGTGCTGTCTCTGATAAGGCAGACAGCTCTGCTGTGATGGCATGTGCCGGATCGGGCGGACAGCAGCTGACAGATGTGCCGTTGTCATCCGCTGACAGATGTGCCGCTGTCATCCGCTAAAGGATTTCCCGCTGAAAGCTGAGAACCATCTATAGTGAAGCCCTAAGAAAGGAGCCTGATCTTATGAAAGCATCGTCCCGATTTCTATCTTTCTTCCTTGTGCTCGCGCTGATGCTTGGCTGCAGCAGCCGGACCGCCCGGACTGATACAGCGGCCGGGGAGGGACTCACCGATGAAGCGGCCATGGAAGTATTCTCTAATGAAGCGGCCGGGGAGGTGCTCCCCAATGAAATGGACAGCACGCCCGGACTCTTCCTGGCTTTGACGGAAAGAAGCAGTGAATCGCTGGCCTTCCCTCTCACCGAAGAACAGACCGCCCGGGTTGAAAAGGCAGGTGCGGATCAGGTGACCTGGACACTCCACCGGACCGCACCCTATGCCAATCCAGCGGACGGGATTTTTATCCCCCTCCGCGACGAAGAAAAATTGTTCCCCAACGAAAAGGAAACGATCGATTTTGCGACTATCAAATTTAGTGACAGGAACGAGTCCGGTCAGCCTTTTTCCATGGAGCGCTTTGAGACTTCCCTGGACGGTTCCACCCTGAAGCTCGATTTTACTACTACTCCTGTCAAGGGCCTGGTTAATGAGGGAATACCCCACGAAAGCGGCGGCAGATTTCTGGACATCTGCGGCGAGTTTACTCTTACCGCCGAACTGGACGGAGTTACCCTGGCTTCCCTGGAACATGTCATCATCAAGCCTTATGCCTCCTTCCACACCATGTGGGAGATATTTGACGAGCTGATCCGGCTGGCAGGAGAAGGAGACGACGACAGAGCTACCCCCAGACCATACGTAAAATACGGTGATATGGGCAGGTCCTACCTCGGCTATGACATGCCCTACCTCATCGTTGCCCGCGACAAGGCAGCTGTAAAAAAATGGCTGGAGCTTTCAGAGCAGGCCGAGGAAACCGGAACCGGGGTGATAGAGGCGCTCCAAAAGTCCGGGGATGAAGACTATCAGGTGCCCGTCCTGTATACCAACATCCACGCCAACGAGGTTGCCACGGCGGACGCGGTGCTGGAATTTGCCCGGATGCTGATTGAGGAGCCTGCCATCGAATACACGAAGCTCACCGGCTTCACCGAAGAAGGAAAGGCTAAATTCGGGGAACAGCGGAAGGAAATGGGTCTGCGCACCCCGGAGCTGATTGCGGATCAGTGCAATTACCTGGGGGCTATCTTCTCCAATATAATGATGGACTCCGCCAGGGTGGATGGATTCGACAGTTATTACACTTCCGAGAAGACAACTGTTAACGTGGCAGATCTTCTGGACGACGTCTTTTTTATCCTCGTCCCGGAGGAGAACGTAGATGGGCGCCTGTACTACACCCGCTGTTCCGCCAGCGGCTTTAACCTCAACCGGGACAACAACTTCCAGGTTACCCCGGAGACACGGAACATGCAGCATCTGATCGGCAAATATGATCCTGTCACACTCCTGGAGCTCCACGGACAGGTAGAGGGCTTCCAGCTGGAGCCCGCTGTTCCGCCCCATCAGCCTAACTTTGAGTACGACGTGCTCGCCAGACATCAAATGGCCGGCGGGGAGGCCTTTGGCGCGGCAGCCGTGGCCAATAACCCGTCTTATCAGAGCTACGTGATAGAGATGCGTGACTACATGCGCTGCGACGAGAACGGTACGCCCTTCTGGACAGCAGGCGGAGATGATTACCCTACTATCTACACCCCGACCTATGCCATGCTCCATGGCTGTGTCGGCTACACAGCTGAGCTGCCTGCCTACTCCGAGACCGCGTGTCAGGCAGCTGTCTACGGACTTCTGGGGCTGGCAGATTACGTGGCTGCCAACAAGGTGAGCTATTTCTCGAATCTTGCGGAAATCTACTCCCGCGGCATAGAGAACAAAAACTCCGATGCCGAGGTCGGCCCCTGGTTCGTGGATGCGCATGACAAGGCAGGTGCCGAGGCAGAAATCTTCCGCCCTGCCCATAAAGGGAAAGGAGAGAACGGACAGTTCTTCCCCGAGTGTTATCTGATCCCCCTGGATGCGGAGAACCAGACCAATCTGCAGGCAGCCTATGACATGATCAAATACCTGACCCGCAACGATGTGAAGGTCAGCATTACCGGCTCCCCTGTAACCGCGGACGGAAAGACCCTGCCCGCCGGGACAGCCGTTGTTTCCATGTATCAGGCAAAGCGGTCTGTAGCCAACGCTGTTCTTTACAGCGGAGCTTTCCTCACCACCTGGGACTCTATGAACAACGAAGCCATCGGCGCCTTCAATTACACCCGCGGCTTCGATATGGTCACCTGTGTGAAGCCCGCGGAATACGATGCGATTGCAGACGCTTTAACCCAGACCGTGACCTTTGATACGCTGCAGGCTTTCCTCCGGGAGAACGCTTCATCCAGTTTCACCGGTGAGGAGGGCGGGGACGTAATCATTTCCAATTCCTCTGAGGACTCCACTGCGGCCGTAAACACCCTCCTGAGTTCCGACAGCCAGGTCGGTATGATCACCAAAGGCGCGTACAAGGGCGACTTTATCTGCTCCTATGAGGACTGGCAGTCTGTATCTGACGATTACATCCTCACAGGCACTGGTGTGAAGGATCCGGATTTTCCCGCCTATGTCATCGGGAAGACGCCCACAGTCTACATCAGCGGGACCAGGGAAGCATTGACCCCCGACCCTGCCGGCTATGTGTACACCAACCTCGTGTCCTTCGCGACGGATTACAACTATGACCGGACAGCAATGGAACAGATGGGCTTTGACACCACTGAGGACCCCGCCGGGGCTGACGCGGTGGTGGGCGGCTCCGCTCTGGACGAGGACAGCCTTGCCGCCGTGCAGGCCGGTGTTCCTTATGTGGGCTACACCCAAAATGCCACCGAGGCAGTACAGGAAGCCCTCCTTCCTGACATTCAAACCGGCTCCACTGACGGAATAGACTGCCTTGGCTATGTCACCTATCCTGAGGAAACTCTGGCCAACGCCAGCTACATCCTGGACGGGGACGACATATTCTACGCCACCGGCACCAGCTATTTCACGGCCCTGCCTGAAGGCGCGAAGATTCTTGTGCAGCGGGACGGCAGCCGTGCACCCCTGGAAGGTGTTCTCAACGGTGATGAAAAGAGCACAAAAGCCTTCCTGAACGGTATCATGGGATTCTCCTATACCGGCAAGGACAAAGACGGAAACGACGTAAATATCACTCTCTTTGCCAACTCTATGACCGAAAGGGGCCATCAGAGAGACGAATACGCCTTCATCAGCAACACCCTCTTCGCCGCTTTCCTCACCGAGACCCCCTATGTGACTGCTGCCGGGGAGTAATCCTGAGACAGTGATGAGACAGGGGACGGTTCTCTGTCTCCCTGCCGCATTGAAAAGGAGACAAGGGACAGTT
>JAUNEM010000046.1:13041-17037 GCA_030525515.1 Eubacteriales bacterium | reverse complement strand
ACAAGGACCTTCAGCTTCTCACCGTCCGGCCTCTCCTCGCATCCATAATCAGCTTCCTGGATCCGTTTTACTCTCCATACCAATTTGTCATTCATTGCTGCTGCCTTTTTCTTCATTATACAGGATTATTCCCCGGTTTCCTCAAGATATTCCCGAAGAAAAGATTCCAGAAAAACGTGTCTCTTTTCTGCCAGTTCTCTGCCCGCCCCCGTATTCATCAGGTCTCTGAGGAGCAGCAGCTTATCATAAAAATGCTGCACCGATTCCCGCAAGGGGCGGCCGTGCTCTCCTCCGAAGGCAAAGGTCCTGGCAATCCCGACCGCGCCCATGGCATCCAGCCGGTCCGCGTCCTGAACGATCTGTCCCTCGATTGTTTCCGGACGGCGGCCGCGGTTTTGGCTGAAAGAAACCGAATTGATGATCCGGCAGATCCGGTCGGTTTCCTCTTCAGTCACATTATGGGACCTCAGAAAGGCTCTGGCATTGGCATTGTCTTCGGTCGCGAAGAGTTTGTGGTCGTCCGCGTCGTGAAGGAGGGCTGCCAGGGCCACTCTGTCATAATCACAGGATGGAATCTGCTCCGCGATCCGCATCGCGCTCCTCCAGACCCGGAGGGAATGCTCTGTGTCGTGCCCTCCTGCATTAGTGCTGAAAAGATCTGTAATGTATTTAATCGCGTCTGTTATGATCTTCTTTTCCATTTTTAATTCAGTGATTCATTGTTTGGTTTCATTGTCTGGATTAATCGTCGGATTCAATTGTCAGGATCAATTAGCCGGATTAATTAGCTGAATCAATTGTCTGTCAGCCTGGCGGCTTCATATACTTCTATCGGCAGCGCGAGCATCTCCATGATCCTCAGCTCGTCCACGGCATCGTGCCATCCGTTGTGTTTCTCACAATAGCCCTGGTTGCCGGACAGCATCCTGTAGATCGGCTCCACGCCGTAGTTTCTCTTCATTCTGCCTGTCTTAAAGCAGGGCACTGTATCGGGGATTCCAGGGTTGTACTGTCTGTAAGCCGCTACGCGCATGATGTCAAACCACTGGAAATCCATAAATTCCGGCATATGTGTCCTGTCAAACTGTGCATTGTAGGCAAATATGGAATCCACCCCGTGGGCGCAGAGCCATGCTCTCAGATCCGCTGCCGTATCCCGCCTGGACGCGACCAGCTCTTTGGGCGTCCCTCTCATGTGCAGGGCATCGGAAAAAAGGCCTCCCCGCCTGTAGGCAGGGTCGATCAGATAGTATCTGCTGTCCACGATCCTGTAATTCCTGCTGTCCGCCACGACCGCGCCTATGGACATCACTTCATCCGTCCATGTTGTCTCTGTGTCTATCACTGCAAATCTGCTCAATCTGTTATCTCCTGTAGGGCAGCATACCGCCGCCTGACCGCGTAACTCAGGCCTTCAACCCTTCACCATTTCCTTATCAAAAAAGCATCCCGCCATGAGAGGCATGCAGCAGCAACCGCTTTCCCGGCCCGGCAGTCCCGGTTTTCAAATTGAAGGGAACCATCATTTCAGATCGATCTCCTGTCCGTCTTCCAGAATCATCCGGTCCGGGGCTTCAAACTGCTCAGCGCGGGACTGGTCAAAAAACTTCCCGCTGTCCGCGGAGATCATGTGATAGGGAATGTTATGTTGTGCCTTCACCATCTTCGCGCACTCCGCCGCCTCGTCAAGATCCATGTTGTAGACGCCGTCGCAGCAGAAGAATGCGTAGTCGATCTTCCTGTCGGCCAGTTCCGCCATCTGTTGAGTCGTCGAGGTATCTCCTGTGACATAGACGGAAACGCCGTCTGTAAGAGTGATGATATAGCCCACACACTCGTCAATGCTGTGGTACTGGTTGTTTCCCGCCTCCACGGCTTCCACTGTGGCAAATCCCAGATCAAAGGTCTGATGCTCTCCGTCAGCCAGCGCCTCCTTCCGGGTGATGAGCCTGCAGCCTTCATTTCTGCCGGCAATCAGATCCATGGCATTGTGGTCATAATGATCGTGGGTGGACAGAATCAGGTCCGCCGCCGGCTCATAGCCTTCTCCGGCAAAAGGATCAATATAGATCACTTTGTCTTCGGGAGTCGTGATCCTGATGCTGGCATGCCCCATATAGAGGAGACGGCCGGGTTTGGCAGTATCTTCCTTCCGGCTGCCGGCAGATTCATCTGCCTTTCCCGTATCTGCCCCTGCGGATGATGTCAGTTCATCTGCTTCCGCTTCCGTTCCGGCTCCATCCCCAGATCCATCCGCCGCGGGCTCCGCTGCCGGCTTGTCCGCTTCAGCTTCAGTTCCGGGCTCCACTGCCGAGTCGTCCGCTTCAACTACCGTCCCGGCTCTATCCCCGGATCCGCTGCTGCCTGTCTCCGTCTTTGCCCCGCATCCCGCGAGCAAAACCATAAGGCAGAGCACCGTCACAAGACATACCAGATTTTTCCTCATCGTGATCCCCCTTTCACTCAAATCGTCTGCAAAAAAGGTGTATAGATTTCACTTCAGCACACTATCTTGGTGAAGCATCTTCTTTTCTGTCGCATTCGCTTATGATCACGTCCACGGCCTCAGCCTGCTGTTCTTTAAAACCAATCTTTGCTGTGCCGTCTCTCTTCTGGAGTCCATAGCATCCGAACTGCGCATGGTTTCCGCCATCGATAATGTGCTCAACATATCCCGGCGATGAAGGCTCCCGGGCTTCTGCCACTTTTTCCATATTCAGTACGCCGTCCTCCGACCCGTAAATGCAAAGTGTCAGGAGCCGGTCATCGAGAGGTTTTGGCGCATAGGCGGCACACATGATCACGCCCGACAATCCGTCCGCATGTCCTGCGGCATATTCAGCAGCCATTGCGCCTCCGAGTGAGTGCCCGCCTACATACCAGGCCGGATAACGGTACTGACCCATGATGACGGATGCCCTGTTTATATCAAAGAAAGCCAGGTGAAAGGGCATCCTTGCCAGGCAGACATCCATTCCCCGCGCGGCCAGCAGATGCAGCATAGGCGCATAGGCCGTCTCCTCAACTTTTGCGCCCGGGTAAAAGACCAGAGCTTTTTCATCGGAAGGACCGTCAAAAAACCATCCGTATTCCGTCTGTGTCACCTCAACATCCTGATCGGATTTCAGAGCTGCCCTGGCATGGACGTCCGCATGAGCGCAGCTGCCTGTATAAATCAAAAACGCGGCAGCCATCAGAAGAATTATGGCTGCCGGAACAAGTAGAATTCCTTTTTTCATTGCTTCCGGAATCAAATCCGGACATCCGGGGGGCGGTCACGCCAGCTTCGCCAGCAGTTCTTTTTTTTTAAAAGCGTGTGTCCCCGCCGGTTTCTCCGGCAGTTCTTATCTCGGTTAGAGTACTTGGTCACACCAGCTCCGCCAGCAGTTCTTCTTTTGTATAAGGAGTCCAGTGACCGTCGATCACGATCCGGGCATCAAACCCGCTGATCTGCTCTCTGAGGGCGGCGAGCTTGTCAAAGTCCATGGCCCAGGAAGGAAACTGGCCGAGCTGGGCATCGCCGATAAACAGGACGCGGTCCTCGGGAACATAAATCAGGAGGGCATCCTCCGTGTGGGGCGACTGTCCATAGCAGATTTCCGCAGTCACTCTCCCAAGGTCCAGGGTGGTATTGGCGGTCAGTTCCACATCGGCAGGGACGACCACCAGCGGCACCCCTCCCGCGTACTCTCTGCGGATGCAGGGATCACTCTGGAGAAATTTTCTTCCATAGGAGGGATCCTCTTCCAGGCGCTGACGAATCTCGTTGAGATGCCGGTTGGTCTCCGGCCGGGCCATTGTCCTGCCCCTGACAGCGTGCATTCCGAAAGTGTGATCCCAGTGCCAGTGGGTGATCACAGTGCAGTCCGGAAGGGGAAGTCCCTCCCGGTCCAGAGCCTCATAAAAATCCTCCACGTGGGAAGAAGAATGTCCCGCATCAATGGCCAGGGCGGTATTCTCTCCCAGAACGTAGCCCAGGTTGGGTCTGTCCTTGGC
>JAUNEM010000046.1:0-12941 GCA_030525515.1 Eubacteriales bacterium | reverse complement strand
TCCTCCGCGACGCCCCTGGCCGTGACAGAATTGCATGTCAGTCGGTCCAGGTCAGGGCTGTCTTTCATCAGGTAATACACGCCGAGCTCATGGATGTGGGTGCCGGTCACTTTTCCGTCAAAAAACTGTTCCTGAAAAAACAAAAACCTGTCAATTTCGAGTTTTACTCCGATTTCCTCCTCGACCTCGCGGATCACAGCCTCCTCAGTGGTCTCATTGAACCGCACTCTGCCGCCCACTGTGTAGTAATAGGGTTCTTCCTCGTTTTTCATCAGGAGCAGTCTGCCATCGTGGATGATGACCGCGCCAACGCGGTAATTAAAGGTTCCGCACCTTGTGCGGAATGTCAGGTCAGTCGGGAGGCGGTATTCATAGACCAGCCTGTCATAAATGGCATCCCCGACCTTGAGGGAGGAAGGCTGGAAAGCGGACTGCCGCATTCCGGCCTTTTCCATGGCTTTTGCGGAACCGATATTGGGCGCCGCGCACCAGGCTTTGACACAGGGGATCTCTTCTTCTTCCGTGAGATAAACGAGAATCCGGGCCAGGGCTTCCGAGGCGATTCCTTTTCCCCAGAAGTCCCTGCATATGCTGATCCCTGCTTCAATCGTTCCGGCTCCGGGATCATAATCATATGCCCCGATGGTTCCGATCAGAGTGCTGTCAGTACCCCCGGACATCGTGCCCGGGTCTGAACCTGTTTCCGGAGATTTATCATATGTCCCGACGGTTCCGATCAGAATGCTGTCAGTGCCCCCGGACGGCGTGCCCGGGTCTGAACCTGTTTCCGAAGGTTTACTCAGGGATGTTCCCGCAGCCTCATCCGCCGGAGAGCCCATCTCCTGTTTCAGTTCAATGGCCCATCCGTAAAAAGACGGATCCTGATATGAGTCGATGTACTGTCTGACCGAAGCGGCTGCCATTTCCTGAGTGGCATAGGGATTCCAGCCCGAATACTCATACATTTTTTCATCTGTGCCGAAGCTTTTGTACAGGGGCAGGGCGTCTTCCATCCTGTAACGGCGTAAAACCAGACGCTGCGTGCTCAGTTCAATGGTACCTTTCATGGATCAGTTCCTTCGTTTTTTTCTGCAGTGGCATAGTCAGAGGAATAGTCATAAGAAGGCGGCTGCGGGGTATCCCGTAACTTTCCAGAAGAAGATCCGCCTTGCGGATCACCTCCGGGGAGCATACATGTTCAGGCCAGTGGGCATCCGACCCGTAAATCACGGTATTTCCCTCCCTGGCAGCGATCTCCCAGAAGCATCTGTCGGGGTAGTTTCTGGTCTGTCTCACACCCAGCAGATTCATTTCCAGGGGAATATCCCGCTCTTTGCAAAAACGGCACAGGGCGGTCATCTCTTTCTCGTAGATGGCGGGATCTCCGTCGTAATTGATGAGGTCCGGATGCGCGAAATACAGGAATTTCCCGGTCTCAAGCCCTTCCCTGCACTGGCGGCAGTAGAGCACCAGGTCTTCCGCTCCGTGTCCCGGCTTTCCGTTGTAGCGGTCTCCCTCATATTCATTGCGGACAAAGTGCTGTCCCAGAAGCAGGTATTCGATGGGATAGGGTTCGATCAGGCGCAGATAGGCCTCCCAGAGTTCCGGATAGTATTCCGTCTCCAGACCCAGATGTATCTCAATGTCATTCCGGTACTCCCCGCGCAGACGGAGAATTGTGTCCACATAGTCCTCCAGCTGTGAGGGCAGCATCTTGTCCGGTCCCACATAGCCTTTCGGAAACGGGTAGGGCGTGTGGTCCGAAAAGCCCAGTATCTTCAGTCCTGCTTCAATCGCCTTCTCGATATACTGCTTCTCAACACCGTATGCGTGATTACACCGCCAGGTATGGGTGTGATAATTGGCGGTCATTTTCGTGAAAGTCAATTTATTTCCTCCCGGCATCTGTACGGTCGGCCGATCAGTCACCGCTTCTCCACATTCAGGGCAAATCCGGCGCAGGCTCCGACCAGTCCTCCGATGATGTGGGAGAGCTGGGAGATCTGATCGCGCACGAAAAGGCCCTGCGCGGCCTGCTGGCCGATGTAAAAGACAGCAGCCAGGATAAAGGTGAGCGGTATTTCTCCCTGGCGGAAACCTGTGAAGGAGGAAAGCAGGATAAAGGCAAAAACCACCCCGCTTGCCCCGCACAGGGCACTGGAGGGGAAGAAAATATAGTTGACCAGAGCCGTGATCAGGGCTGTCATGGCGATCACCTCGATGATCCGGGCAGTCCCGTATTTTTCCTCAAGCATGGGACCCAGCAATAGGATATAGGCCATGTTTCCCATATAGTGTGCCCATCCGGCATGTCCCAGCACATGGGTAAAAAAGCGAAGCCAGGTCAGGGGCGAAAGAAGGGACGAGTGCCATGTCATAAAGAGCAGCTGTGTACTGCGTCCGCCCGTCACGAGCCCGATCACCAGAATCACGAATGACACAAAGACATAGGCAAGCGTCACTGGAGCATTGATACTGACTTTCGTTGTTTTCATAATATAAATCTCCGCTCGTATTCTCCGTTCATCAAAATAATGTTTGCAGCCGCTTCCTTACTTATTCAATCGCGTTCACAAACCGGTAGGTCACCACAAAGCAGGCATTGTTCCCCCTGAGCATCCCTGCGTTTTCCTGGATGTTCACCTCCTGAGTGATCTCAAAGCCGCTGCCGACCGCCGACTGATCGACCGAGAAGCTCTCCTGAACGGTGCCTTTGTCGGGCTGCTCATCGTGGTCGATGATCTCCGCCGTCAGAGTAAATGCCTTTCCCGCCTCCACCATTACATTCTGGGGATCATGTATGGGGTCTCCGTTCAGCAGGTATCTGTAAGTCCAGTTGAAACCCACCTTGTCATTCTGAACACACTCGGTGCTCACTGTCAGGGTCATCATTTTTCTGGAAGCAGAAACATGAATTGGAAAGCTGGCTGTGATTCCATTGCTGGAAACAGCTGTGATGACAGTCGAACCGCTTCCCAGCGAGGTGATCAGGCCTTCCTGGGATACTCTCGCTATGGTCTCATCATCAGAAAACCAGAGCAGGGCGGTATTGCCGGCATCTTTGGGCATTACTTTCGCTGTGAGCTGCAGGGTATCACACATTGCCATCACATCGGTATCTGCGGATATGGTGACTGACTCAACGGGGACAGGATCATCGGACTGTCCGGTTCCGGCTGCCGACTCCTGAAATTTCTGACGGGCGGCTGCGGCAGCCGGGGTCAGAGCCTCTCCGGGATCAGGGTTTTCTGCCGGACTGCCCGCCCCGGGAGCATTTGCGGCGATTCCTGTCCCGTCAACAGGTACGTTCCTATTGCCGCCACCGGCCTGTTCCTGCGGAAGGTTCTGCTGGCCTGCGCTCAGGGTCTCTGCCTGCGGGAGGCTCTGGCTTTGCTGGTCTGCGCTCAGGTTCTCTGCCTGTGAAACATTCTGCAGGCCTGCGTTCTGATTCTGCACCGCGCTCTGCGGATCCGGGCTCTGTGTCCCGGCCTGAGAATACAGGTTCTGCGTCCCGGCCTGCGGGTCTGAGCTCTGCGGGTCCGGGTTCTGCATCCCGGTTTGTGGATCCGGGTTCTGCGTCCCGGCCTGCGGAGTATCGGCACTGAGGCTGTGGGTCTCGGCAAGTCTTGAGGGACTTGCCCCCTGAAGATTCATATCCGCGAGTTCAGTGCTGCGGCTAACCGTCTCTTCCCTGCCGTCTCCATTTCCGTAAAAAACCAGAACTGCCGACAGCATCATTGCAAGCATCAGGTAGAGAGCCGGATTTGTGAAAATCATTTTCAGAACAGAATTATGGGACGCGCCGCTATTTCTTCTTACCGCAGCTTTTGTCCCGCCAGCCTTTTTATTCGCGCGGTGAGTCCTCTTGTAATGGTTTGAATGGCTGCTGCTCTTTCTCTTTTCAGAGAACAGAGCCTCTTTTCCCGTATCCGTCTCTTCAGCTGTTCTGGCGGTGCTTTCCGGTCTTCCCATATCAGGGTTATTCATTCTGTCTCCTCCAAATCAGCATGCCGGAGCACGTCCGGGCACAAACATCCTGATTCCAAAAAACAGTTGACATGTTCTTGCTTACTCTGTAACCACAATATACTCGAATCCTGCTTCCCGGATCCACACGGATACATTTTTCCCTCTGGTACTGAAAGTCCCGTATCCTTCCGGGTCGATCACAACCGGGTCAAGGCAACACTCGAACGCATCCCGGTAGACAATACCGGCGCATTCCCTGCCCATATACATGCGCTTTTCGCCGTCCCCGGCATTGCTCAGGACCACTGCCAGACCGGAGTCCGGGTGATCCGGGGTGCCTCTCCTCACCCAGCCCATGATGTGGGGATCGTCAAAGTAATCCTCCTGCTCGCCGTAGGCGTACCCCCGCCGGATCTTGATCATCTTGCCCAGGTTCGGCACCATAGGCCTGTCCTGTACGGGATTCCCATAGTAGTCCGAATAAAAGACACAGGGAATACAGCTCTGCCGCAGCAGGATCATGGCGTAGGCCAGAGGCCTGAACCAGTCGGCCACAAAGGACTGTAGGCTCTGCCCGATCTGTGTGTCATGATTGTCCACAAAAGTCACGGCATAATCGGGCCGCTCTTTCATCAGTGTGTTGTCGAAAATATGACGCAGATCGTACCCTTCCGCCGCCTGTGAAGCGTTGAAAAAATTGTAATGGAGGGCCACATCGAAGAGGACCATCTCCCGGTCGACTTCATCCAGATAATACAAAAGACGTCCCAGATCCGCGTTCCAGTATTCTCCCACCGCCGGAAGTTCTGTTTTCAGTTCGCTCCTCACATTGTGGAGAAGTTCCCTGTAAAAGCTGAAACTGATATGTTTGACCGCGTCGAGCCTGAGTCCGTCGATGCCCGTCTCACGGATATACCACAAGAGCCATCTGCGGATTTCAGCGCGGACCTCCGGGTTGTTCATATCGACGTTCATGCCCATGAGATAGTCAAAATTCCCCTTTTCAGGATCGGTGTCCTTTACCCAGTTTTTCCCTTTAAAGCGGTAGATCAGGCCTTCGTCCTTTTCATATTCATTGTAATCGGTTCCTGAAAAATGACGGTGATCCCAGATGAAATCGCTGTATTTCCCCTTCCTTCCGGGGAAAGTAAATCTGGACCAGACTTTTGCCCTGCGCTCTCCGCCCACCTGCTGTGTGCGGTCATCGGGAGAATCCGCGACGGCGATGACCTCTTCCGCTTCATCTCCGGCCATTCTGTGGTTGAGAACTATGTCCGCGACCACTCGGATCCCGACCTCGTGAAAAGCCCGGATCGCCGCCAGGTATTCCTCCTTGGTCCCGTATTTGGTCCGCACGGTGCCCTTCTGGTCAAATTCGCCCAGGTCATACATATCATAGACGCCGTATCCGACATCGTCCTGTCCTGTCCCCTTGTAAGCGGGGGGCAGCCAGACGTCTGTGATGCCGATTCCATAGAGGTTTTCCGCCTTGGCGGCGCAGCGCTTCCACCACAGTCCGTCATTGGGCAGGTACCATTCAAAATACTGCATCATCGTCCTGTTCACTGACATTTTTTATCTCCATCATCTCAGACGCCCGCCGCCGCTGCCGCAGCCCGGGGCTTCCGCTGAGTTTATGTACTTCCAAAGCTTTTCATTTCTGCCGGGCGCCTGCAGGCTGCTGCGCGCTCCAAAAGGTAAATCCGCAAAATTCATCCTTTCTGCCGGACGCCTGCAGGCTGCTGCGCGCTCCAAAAGGCAAATCCGCAAAATTCATCCTTTCAGCCGGGCGCCTGCAGGCTGCTGCGCGCTCCCGACGGCATTTCCGAAAAGACCTGCTGTTTAAACCAGGCGGCTATAGGCTTCCAGCTCCCGTTTTCCAAAGAGCACCCACTTGATCAGATCCAGCTTTCCGGGATTCTCCTCAACGAATTTCTTTGCGGTCCCCACAGCGATCTCCGCGGCTTCCTGGAGGGGGAAGCAGTACACTCCTGTGGAAATAGAAGGGAAGGCGATCGTGCGCACTCCGTTTTCAACAGCTCTCTGAAGGCAGGAGCGGTAGCAGGAAGCAAGGAGCTCGCGCTCATGATCGTTTCCTCCTCTCCAGATCGGCCCCGGTGTATGGATGACATAGTCGCAGGGGAGGCGGTAGGCTCCGGTGATCTTGGCCTCGCCGGTCCTGCAGCCATGGAGGGTCCTGCATTCTTTCAACAGGTCCGGGCCTGCCGCGCGGTGGATGGCTCCATCCACGCCGCCTCCGCCCAGAAGACTTGTATTGGCCGCGTTGACGATAGCCTGTACTCCCTGGTCATGGGTGATGTCGCCCAGAACTGCCATAAAGACCGTCTCACCGGCCGGACTCCCAGTGCCGGCAGCAGGCCTGGCGGAAGACCTGGAGGAAGACTTCTCCCCGGGGGCAGGCTTCCACTGCATGAGCACATATTTTCTGTACCAGTCGGAGTCGCTCTCGATTGCCGCTTTGTCAGGCGGACAGCCCTCTGCCAGGTCATCCGCCAGCTCGAGGATCACGTCGATCAGTTCCAGATTCTTTTTCCACTTCTCTTCGATCGCGTCAAAACCGGTCAGGGCGCCGAGTATATTTCCGGTGACCGCTCCGGTGGAGTCGCTGTCTCCATTGTGGTTGACAGACGCGATGAGACCGGCTGAAAAATCATCCTGATAGCGGAGGGCACAGTAAATGGCGATGGCCAGGGCCTCGTCTCCGACCCATCCTTCTCCCAGACAGTGGATATTGTCGAGGTCGCTGTCGGAATTGTCCGACAGATAGACGGCCATATTGATCAGATCCGTCATGTTTACAAGATTCTGATCTCCCGCAAAGGCCCTCTCGAGTGTGTCCCGCGCGTCCAGGACAATCTCTTTCAGGCTCATTTTCTTTTCAGGGAAAATAATCCTGTGCACAATGTGGGCCAGAACTGCTGCCGGCATATAGCCCAGGGAATGCCCGTGGGTGATCGCGGCAATCTGAGCGGCCTCCCGGTTCAGCACTTCGACCGGGTCGTCGCAGCTGACCATTCCCAGAGGCGCCAGGCGCATGACACCCCCGCAGCCCTTGCTGTTGTTCAGGGGGTTTTGAATAAAATCGGACGGAAAGGATCCCTCGTCCCTGTGGCTGTACAGGGCTGAGAGGCAGGTATTGCCGGGGGCTCTGAGGCTGTAGAGTTCAGGGACATCGGCCAGCCAGGAATTGTTTTTACTCTTTCCTCCCTTACTGCCGCGCCCTCCTGACATACGTGATCCGGAATAAGTCTTGTCCTGGGTGCGGAGCCAGTCCAGGTAGGCCGCCGCCGCCCCTGCGCGGGGCAGAACAGGGGTCCCGCTCATGCGCGATGCTGTCTCGGCAGCCAGAATACCTGCCCCTGTGAAAAGCGTCATCTGGGTGTCATCCGAAATGAGTGCCTTTCCCGAAGCCGGATCAAGTTCATACTTTCGAATGCCTCCCGGGCCATACTGTTTAAAAATACCCTTTTCCGTGTCGAATTCGATCGCGTAGCCGAGCGCGTCGCCGGCGGCTCCTCCGACCAGGCTCCCTCTGATGCGGTCAAGACGGATTTCTTTTTCTGTTCTGTTCTGCATAAATCAGGCACCAATTCCTTTCCCTTCATCGGCTTTGCCGGCTCATCATTTTACCGGCCGATCTTCAACAGGTACAATTTTCAGTGTGTACCCCATGGGCTCCAGCACCCTCAGCAGGCTGGAAATCTGCGGCGAATGAACAGACTTTTCCATACGCGCGATCACCGGCTGTTTGACACCGGACATAGCTGCCAGTCTTGCCTGGGAAAGCCCCTGTCCGATCCGGATCTCAACCATCCTCCCGATCAGGTTCCTTTCCCTCGTCTTCAGAATGTTCCTGTTTTGACCCGGCTCAATTCTTTCAACCTCATTCTGACCCGGCTCAATTCTTTCAACCTTATTCCATGTTGTCATAGCCTGTCCCCCTATAATCATCAAGAATCACGCGAATCTGTTTATACAATAACAAAAAAGGTATACTTTCTCAAGTTTCCGGGCTTTTGCAGGAACTGCCCCCGCTTCAATGACAGGGCGCAGGATGCCTCTGACCGGGTCAAAGGCCGATGACCAGGTTTTTAAAAAAATCCACAGCTCCGGGAAGGCAGTTGTAGGGGAGGGACTCGTTCACCCCGTGGATTCCCTTTTTCTCCTCAGGTCCGTAAATGATGGGGGCAAACCGGATGCAGCTGTCGCAGATTGCGTCGTAAAATGCCGCATCGGTGGCCGCCGTGAGGATGTAGGGACTGGTGACACAGCCGGGGAAGGTCTTCCCGACTGTTTCTTCGATGTAGTGAAAAGCCCTGCCTCTGAAGTCGATCATCTTTGTGCAGGGAGCCCCCTGGATGACCTCCATCTCGAGCCTGTGCCTGGCTGCGATCTTTCTCATGACCGCCAGGCTCTCCTCCATATCCTGGTGGTGGACAAAGCGCATGTTGGCGCTCAGAGTCGCCTCCTGGGGAAAGACATTGACAGCGTCGGATCCGGAGGCCATGGTAAAGGTGATGGTCGTGCCCAGCATGGCTGCCGCCTGCCCGCTGATCGAAGGTGTGAAGAGCTCGATCGGCAGCTGAAAGAGCCACAGGTTCTGAAGGACCAGGCGGATCGGGAAGGACGCCGCCGGAGCCAGTGCTTCCAGCATAGCCCTGGTCGCGGGCTCCATCCTGCTCTGAAACGGACTGTGTTTTTCCACGTCGCACACAAAGGCGGCCAGTCTGGCCAGGGGAGAGTTTTTCTGGGGGGTGCTGGCGTGTCCACCCTTGCCCCGGGCGATGAATTTTACATTGGCCCTGCCCTTCTCACCGACACCGATCATGGCAAAATTCCCCCGGATCCCGGGCATGGGATCGGTATAGAGTCCTCCTCCTTCATCGCAGACAAGCCAGGGGGTGACACCCCTTCTTCTCAGCTCATCTATAAGCGCAGGACAGCCGGGGCCTCCCCACTCCTCGGTGCAGGATGTGGACAGATAGACATCCTGTTCCGGGACAAATCCCTGTTTCAGAAGCTCTTCGACCGCCTGGAAAAAAGCCATGCAGGAGCACTTGGTGTCCACAGAGCCCCGTCCCCAGACCTTTCCGTCCGCAATGTCCCCCGAAAACGGAGGGTGGATCCAGGTATCGGAGCCGCCTGCGGAAGGTGAAAAGCCCGAGAGGCTGCCCCAGGACGCTCCGTCCACAGGGACGACATCCTGGTGGCCCATCAGCACAACGGGCCGGTCAGAAGCCTTTCCTTTCCAGAAATACAGAAGACTTCCGCCGATCTCTGTCTTCTGCAGATGACGGTGGACCAGGGGAAAAAGTTCTTCGAGTACTTTGTGGTAGCCCAGGAAGCGTTCTCTCTGGACATCCGCGGGATGCTCCTCCGAAAACGGATAGGATGTTGTGTCATACCTGACCATTCGGGATAGTTTACGGGCATATTCCAGTGCTCTGGCATCCTCACTCCCGCCCTTGCCGGACTGCGGACTGTAGTCCGAGTGTCTGACAGGTTTCATCAGGGTGCGGATCAGGCAGATGATACCGGCTGCAATCGCCGCGGCAAAGACCGCGGCCAGGATAGTCAAGAGTATTTTCATTCCAGCAGTTCTTTCCTCCGTATTCCGGAAAAAATACCGGGTACCGGCCGGCTTTTCAGCGGATCAGCCCCTCGTTTTTTTCCTCCAGCGCACGGATCGCGTGATAGGTGTAGGTTGTGTAGGGTACATCGATTCCGGACTCAGCAGCTTTTTTCATCAGTACGCCCGCGAACATTTCAATCTCTGTGCGGCGCCCTGCGTCAAGATCCTGCAGGGTGGAAAAACGTGCCTCCGGAAGGACTCTCCCATGTTTGTTCTCATCGTATTGGATGGTGATCCCCTGGGCGGCTGCCACCCGGATCACCTCATTCTGCAGCTGATCGTGGATAAAGCGGACATGTTCGCTCTCTATATAGGCCTCATATCCGACGCCCAGGATTGCCTGGGGCAGATTGTTGCTGATATTGACCGCGAATTTCTGCCACTGTCCGGTCCGAATATCGGGTGTAAAGACGTGGGCGATCCCTGCCCTGTTCAAAAGATCATCCAGAGCCTGTGCCCGGGGCGTTTTTTCAGGTGTGTTTTTCTCGCCGAAGATGATCCCTCTGGCATCAATATTGTAATCCACCCGGTTTCCAAGTCTTCGCGATGACACAATCATATAGGCGTTCAGAATGTGTTCTTCTCCGATCGCCTCCGCCAGGATCTCCTCGCTGTCCACGCCGTTGAGCGTACTCACAACGGTAGTGTGAGGCGCTGTCATCTTCCGCAGGTCATCCATAATCACCGCAAGGCCGTTATACTTTGTGGCGATCAGGATCAGGTCCGCCCCGGCAGCTTCTTCGGGAGTGCGGATATTGGGAAAGACCTGTTCCCCGTTGATCACCAGTCCCTGACTTCTGAGACGGTCGGCCCTCTCTCCGTCCGCAACAAGGCAGAAGTTATTGCCGAGGACGTCTGACAGTCCCCTGATGAAAAAGCAGCCGACTGCGCCGGCCCCTATGAGTGCGACAGTTCTGAATTCCATATGTTCACTCCTTCCGATATGCCGAAGCGCTCCGGATCGCGAGCACCTGTGAAAAAAGTTCCCTGTTCCCCACGATCACAAGGCAGAGCTTCTCTCTTGCCCGGGACAGTCCCTCATAGAGGGGCGGAATGGCGGCGTCCTGCTCTCCTGTGGCACACAGCCGCTGGTTTTCATCGTAATAAAAACGGCTGTCGAGAACCATGAGCACTTTGTCATATTCCTGGCTGATGATCGCCCCGGTCCCGAAGCTTTGGAGAGAAGCATTGATCAGTTCATATCCGTTGGATAAATAATGAGCTGTCAGCGCCCTTTCCTCCTTTTTGTCCGCGGCATAGAGAATGTCGATACAGCTGTAGTCAGCATAGCCGGACTTGTCCTTCTGGTGAAAAAGCGTGCGCAGAAAGGAGAAAATCGGGCGGTTGATCCGTATATTGCCGGAGAGCTCCAGGCAGAGCGTCTCCCTGCTCCCGATGATCTGCTCCGCTTCCTCCATGGGAGGAATGGGCCCCAGAATACTGTGGGGATCAAAAGAAAAAATACACGGGATTCCGCAGGTCACAGCTTTTTCGATCAGTCCCTCAAGTGCCTCTGAAGAAAAACGGTTCGCTTCGTCGACCAGGATCACATAATAGTCGGACAGATCATTTTCCCTGCAGAGGGCAGCCGTGGCCGCGGGGTCTGTGCCGGACAGGATCTTCACTTTGTGCAGCCGTCTGTCGATAAGGCGGTGTCCGTCCAGCAGCGGTCCCCCGTGCAGGAAGAGCACTTTTCGTTTGCGGGAAAGGACTCTGGCGAGGTCAAAAAGAAGAAGAGTCTTCCCGGTCCCCGCGTTTCCCGTCAGGGAAATAAGGGGGGAAACCGCATCCTCTCCTGTTTCCCGGTACTTTAACAGATCCAGGATCTGACTCCTGAATTCCGACTGCTGATTTGTCAGAAAATACCTGCC
Organism: Eubacteriales bacterium; assembly: GCA_030525515.1. Lineage (GTDB taxonomy): Bacteria > Bacillota > Clostridia > Lachnospirales > Lachnospiraceae > CAG-791. Next base: position 1,448 of record JAUNEM010000046.1, on the reverse strand, counting down.
GGTGAGATATTTTTCAGGCGTTCTGACAGGCGAGATCAGATAGTCCTGGGCCCGGAAATACTGCTGTATATCCGATTTGACAAACTGACGCAGGGCGGGCCTTTTCAGGGCCCGGGCCAGTTCAGACATGGGGCAGGTTTTCAGATAGCCGTGATCATTGAGGCAGTAGAGAGTATCCGTCTCCATCACATAAGTGTAGGAGAGGATGTTCCTGGAAATGTGGGACAGATAATATCTGTTCTGTTCGAGCTGTCTGCTGATGCGGTCCTCTTCTATGAACTCGCTCTTCAGCTCAATATTGAGGGCACATCCGGCGTCCGGAGACAGCTTAAGCAGATCGAATTCCTTGCTGATGTGCTCGATCGTATAGGAAAAGTAGAACCCGTCAAAGTAAGAGACCCAGTCTGAATGCGGACTGCTGCCCTGCCGGGATTCATCCTCGTAATGTCCTGCCAGTTTGTCCACCAGCACACAGAGGGAGGAAACTTCGTGGGCACTGAAGGCCTTGTGCCAGGCCCGTCCCGAAAGGACACGCTCCAGCCTCGAAAAATCCTCATTCTCCTTGATTCTTGTGAGGGTATAAAGATTCAGGGCTTTCATCATATCCTCCGTAACCTCATGCCACCAGGAACCAGTACTTTTTTACACTGTAGACCGGTACGAAAGGCAGAATGATCGGGACAGTTTTCGTGTACCTGACGTATTCGGGATCAGCGCCGTAGTTCCTGTCCTGGCGCAGCTCGAGCCGCCTTGCCCCGCTGAACATGACATAGATGATGAGAATATATCCGGCCACTGCGCAAGCCCACTGGACAGCTCCGTGCAGTGAACCGATCCCGCTGATCAGAACACCTGTCCAGAGAAGGATCTCACCGAAATAGTTGGGGCACCTCACGATTCTGTAAAGACCCGTGTCCACAAAGCGGCGTGGATTTGCCTTTTTGGCCCGGGTCTTCTGATAATCGGCCATGGACTCCAGACCTGCCCCCAGAGCCATGATCACAATTCCGGCAATCACCGCGGGAGCCGTGCCGTCCCCGTTCTGCAGACGGAAAAAAACAGGTGAAGTCTGCAGCACATACAGCAGAGCACAGCAGATCCAGATGGACACCTTGGGGATCATCCCCATTTTTTTGCTGCGTTCCATCTCCGGATTCAGAATCTGTCTGTAGGCGGCGCTCCTGATTTCGCGCAGCAGCAGGTAACCGCTCAGACGGATACCATAGGCGATCAGGATGAGACACTGGACAAAGGTTCCCGCAGTGACGGATCCTCTGAACATAATCAGGAGAACGGCGCTGATTGCCGCTATAGAAAGCCCGTATCCGATCGAAAAGAAATATATGTAGGTATAGAACCCGCACGCGCTGAATATCAGTGCTGTCAGAAATATCAATCCGGTCTGCTGCATCTGTACCTCCTCCGCAATCACTGCCGGCCGATGTTTT
>JAUNEM010000045.1:11097-17123 GCA_030525515.1 Eubacteriales bacterium | reverse complement strand
ATGCCAACGGAGATATTTTCTTTGTCAACAACACGGCGACAACCATTGACCTGACTGACGCGGAAATCATCAACAATGGCGGCGGCATCTTTCTCAGAGCGGCAGCTGCCGGCTGGGGCAGTGAAGGTTCCAACGGAGGTCATGTGAATGTGACTGCGTCGGATCAGGAGATCAACGGCGATATGATCGTGGATGAAGTCTCCGAACTGAATCTGTATCTCAAGAACAATTCCGTCTTTACAGGTGCCGTCAACAGCGACGGCGCGGCAGGCAGTGTCTATGTGGAAATCGAAGAGGGCTCTAAATGGGTGCTGACCGGGGACTCCTATATCACAAGTCTGACATGCGGGGCGGATGCCATCGACCTGAACGGCTTCACCCTCCATGTCGGAGACCAGACCTATGAGGCCGGCACTGAGTCCGCAGGACAGGCGATTGAGTTCAACATTTCCTCCGGAAAAGGAAACGGCTCCGGCGCGCCTGAGGGTAAACCCGGTGAGAACGGAGGCCGCGGAGCCGGCGTGGGTCCCGGCGGCGACGGCGTCACGCCTCCCGACCACCCGGCCGGCCAGATGCCCGGCGGCGACGGTTCCACACCTCCCGAAAAACCGGACGGCCAAAGACCTGACGGCATCCCGGGCCAGGGTAACAGCAGCTCTTTGGACAGCACAGCCGGGAGTGGAACAAACTCCGACTGAGTCATGGCACTTGGTTTATTCTTCATTGCGCAATACACGTGAATTCAGATAATAGTCGTGGGATACGTGCGCAAGGCTCGCAAGCGAGTCTTGGATAATACATTGTTGTGAACACGAGGTCACAGCCACAAGCACGATTGAAGGGGCAGATGTTCAGCTGCTTTTACAGCTGGATCATCTGCCCCTTTTGATGCCGGCCGTGCCGGCCTCTGCATGTCTTATATGCCTGTGCCATCGAAAACCGGAATATAGGAGGGGGACACCGTCCCGCTCTCCTGCACAAATCCGTTCTGTATGCCCAGGCCGATCGCGTAATCGACGAGAGAATCATACTCCTCGGCGGAGAGAGTTCTGCAGAGGTCGGAAAGCCCGCCGGGGCCGGGAACGGATCCCCTGCCGGGAAGGTGAGCCTCTGTCAGCTGCCGGGCAAGAACCTGGGGCATGGGAGTGTACTGGTTCATGATGCTGATAAAAATATGGTCTCCGTAAGTCTCGTGCAGATAGCGCAGGACAGCCCTGGAGTCCTCTCCGCATCCGGGCAGTGCCAGGTGGCGCACCAGAACGCCCCGGATCAAAAGGGGGTCATCGGCATCGTCCGGGCAGTCGATGGCATGACTTCCATCGGAAAAGACAGGCTCGGGACACTGCCGCACCATTTCCGCAATCGCGGCGGAGGCGCATTCAAAATAGTCCGCCGCCCCGGTGTGAAGCGCGGAAAGGCGGGGAGAGACATATTTGAGGTCGGGAAGCCAGACATCTACCAGCCCTTCCAGTGCCCGGACGGCCTCCACCTTTTCATAGCTGCCGGTATTGTAGACGACCGGGATGGAGAGTCCCTGCGATCTGGCCCGCCTGAGCGCGGGAATGATCAGGGGGACGAAGTGTTCGGGCGTCACGAGATTGATGTTGTGGGCGCCCTGCTCTTCCAGTTCAAAAAAGATCTCCGCCAGCCTTTCCGGGGAGAGCTCCGCAAGACGGATGACAGAATTCCCCCCGCCGCCCGCGGAACAAGCTGCTTCCGCATGATTATCTGCTTGTGAATGCCCGGCAGAATGCTCTGTTGAATGCCCGAAAGGGCAAGGAGACGTGCCGCCTGCTGATCCAGGCCTTGATATCTGCCGGTTCTGACAGTAGATACATCCCAGGTTACAGCCTGTGAAGAACACTGTCCCGCTTCCGTCTCTGCCTGAGATGACAGGCTCCTCTGTGTAGTAGAGGGCGGCCCGGGCGGCCCGGAGCCTTCCGCTCTCGCCGCAGAAGCCGACCCGGCCGTGAAGACGGTCGACGTGGCAGTTTCGCGGGCAGATGGCACAGTCAGAGAGCAGCTGTTCCGTATCTTCGGTCCAGTCAATGTTTTTTTCAGGGCGGTCCTGATTCGAAAGATGATTCATAAATGCTGACCTTTCGTTTGCTGCGGGCGGAAAACTGCTGCCTTCAGGCGTCGGGAGGAGCCTTCTGCAGTGTTATTTATGAAAAACGTCCACCCATCATGCGGTGCAGCGGTTCCTGTGGATGTGGCACTCTGCTGCCTCGCTTTATTCTCCATCGCGCAATATCCGTGACTTCATTCGAGGGATACGTGCGCAAAAAGGGAAACTCGCTTCATCGTGGGTACATCGTGAGTACAATCCCGCGATGAAGAATAAACGCTCCGCAAGTCTTGCAAAATAAAGAATAAAAAAACCTGTCGCAGTGATGAAGCGCTGAAAGCTGCCTGCCGGCAGTAGAGCCAGGCACCCTCGCGGCACATGAAAGTTCCCGCTTAGTGCTGCTATGTTCCCATCCTGACACGGTTCACGAGTTTCCATTGCGCGAGACCCGAACCCATGCGTACCGACAGGCAGCTTTCAAAGCTTCATCCCTCAACAGGGATATATCGATAAACGGTATTACGCACTTCTGTCACTACAGACAGAGGCGTTTTTTGAATGCACTGATTACTATAGTCAAAAGAGAATAGAATGTCAAGAGCGGGATTCGCAGTCGCGGCGCTGACGTAGGAGTGGATACGCAGGCGGCCCTGATCAGTTATCAGTTATTCCTGTGAATGGCCTTCCGCCATGCGCAGCATTTTTTTCCTCTCTTTATTCCGCCTGCGCAGGTCCTTGAAAAAACGCTGCAGGATTTCGGTGCACTCCTCGCGCATCACTCCGTACAGGACGTCCGCCTGATGGTTGAAATCCGGATTCTGCAGGATGTTCAACAGGGTGCCGCCGCAGCCGGATTTGGGACTGGTGGTTCCGATCACAACCCGGTCAATCCTGGACTGGATAATGGCTCCCGCGCACATCTGACAGGGCTCAAGGGTGCAGTAGAGGGTGCAGCCCTCAAGCCTCCAGTCGCCGATCTTTTTGCAGGCCTTTTTGATACAGGCAATCTCGGCGTGGGCCAGAGTGGTCTTGTCGGTGTTGCGCCGGTTGTAGCCCCGGGCGATGATTTTGTCTTCATAGACGATCACGGCTCCGATCGGGACCTCACCGATGGCGATGGCCTTCTCCGCCTGTTTCAGGGCGGCCTTCATGTATTTTATATCCCTCCTGTACGCCGCATCAGAAACGTCACCGGGGAGGTGTGCCGTTTCAGCAGGGAGGTGTGCCGCTTCGGCAGGGGCAGGGATATTTTCGTTTTGATTATTATTCATAACTTGAAACTCATGTTTTTTACAGCCAGTCTGTTGTCAATGCCTCCGGTCACCAGAGTTTCGTGAAAGCTTTGGAGACGTCGCTCCAGCTCCCGGTGCCGTCGGCATAATTCCGGAGGGTCTTGTCGAGCTCGTTTGTCCAGGAGCCGTAATTGCCTGATTTATAATACTGGAGGACCGGTGTGAGTCCGTCCGCTCTTTCGTCCAGAAGCGCTTCGATCATGAAGTTGTCGGGAGCCTTTGCCTTTTTACAGGGGACCGCGAAACCCATGTCTTCCGTCATAATGCGCAGGCCCTCTTCAGACGTCGCGATCCACTGCAGAAACTGCAGGGCTGCCTCTTTGTCATCTTCGGAGGCGAAGCGGTTGATGCACCAGAAATAGCCGCAGGTGACGCAAAGTCCCTGGTTTTCCTCTCCGGGCATTCCCATGTACATGGGGATCATGACCGCGTCTCCGTTGAGCCCGTTCTGCAGGTCTTCCGCGTCCCAGGAGCCGTCCTGATGGAAAACGGCTTTCCCTGTCAGAAATTCCAGCTGCGCGTCATCCAGGGACCGGCTTGTGGCCTGGTCTTTGGGAACGACGGAATTTTTCAGATTCAGATCGATATAGGCCTTGAAACGGTCCATATAAGTCTCAGTCAGAGGCGCGCCGATCCTGAAGTCATTATCCCTGAGTTCGTAATACAGAGGCACCGTGGGAGCGTGTTCCGAGAAGCGGTAGGACCCCTTGTTGGGAACCCCGATGGAAGGGGAAGTAAAGGCGGAAAAACCCAGTTCGCTTTTTCTGGCGGTGATGTCCTCGGAAATTCGTTTGAGGTCATCAAAGCCCCGGATGTCGGATACCTGGTAGCCCGCTTCTTCCAGGAGGCGGGTGTTTACGACAAGCCCCCAGCACTCCTCTATACACGGAATACCGTAGATTCTTCCGTCGCTTCCGCGGAGGGCCATATCCGGGTCGCTGAGTTCCTGCGCGGCTGCGCTGTCGGTCAGATCCAGGCACTCGAAGCCGTAATTTTCCAGATCCCTGATGCCGCTCAGCATGAAAAGAGTGGGGTCGTCACCGCTGCCGGTTATTTTTTCGTCCATTTGCGAAGAATAGCCGCCGGAACCGGCCACCTGGGCGGTGATACGGATTCCGCTCTCGCGGGAAAAACTGTCGATCAGGCGCTGCATTTTTTCGCTGTCGTATTTTTTGCAGAAAATACTGATTTTTCCATTTGTGTTGTAGACGACAGAGGCAGGGATTTCCCTGTACTCGAAAACACAGACGTTGTCTTCGGCGGATCCGGAGATTGCCAGTGTCTTTGTATCTTCGACAGGAGTGTATCCTTCCACTTCTCTGGCATTCAGGGAAATGCTGTCTCCGACATTGGCACTGCCGCTTTCCTGACCCAGAAGTTCGCTGCCGCTTTCCTGATCCACGTAGAGAACAGTGTAGGAGACTGAGGCAGGGGGAAGCTCTTCGGGGCTTTCCGTGTCAGTGCTTTCGGTCCCGGTGCCGGGTGTTTCTTCGGAAGGATCTGCCGCGTTATTGTCCCCGGAATCCGTATTGTCTGAGGAGACCGCCGCCCGCGAAGGACTTTCCGAATGACCGGAGGACGGTGAAGGCCGGCGGAAAACAGAGGGCACGACAGCAGCCAGAAGGATGACGAGAACGACGGCCGCGGCTGCCGCAGCGAAAACAGTCTTTTTCCCCCCTTCGCTTCCCTTTCCTCCCCCGCCTTCAGGGCTGCCCGATGTCCCTTCAAGGCAGTCGTTGAGTGCATTGTAAAAGTCCATGGCGGTCTGGAACCGCTTTCCGGGATCCGGATCACATGCCCTGCAGACGACGGCACCCAGTCCGGCATCACAAAAGGCCGGAGGGGGCAGCTTTTCTCCGTTCAGTCTCCTCATGGAAGCGGCGTGATATCCGGTCCGGTCATTACCGCTCCGGGATTGATCCGGGGAACAGAAGGGAGGATTGTTTCCGTTCAGCAGAGTATAGAGAACGAGACCCAGAGAATAGAGGTCGGCAGTGTTATTGTAGCGTCTGCCGTGATAGACTTCGGGAGCCATGTACTGGAATGTGCCGACGCCGCTCATGGACATCATCTCGTTGATGGAGGCCATTTTTCTGGAGATGCCGAAATCGCCCAGCTTGAAACCGGCCTTTTCGCTGAAAAAGAGGTTGCCGGGCTTGATGTCCCTGTGAAGGATATTGCTGCGCTCACAGAAACTCAGGCCGGTGCAGATATCCATTCCCAGACGCAGGACATCGCGGCGGTCCACATAACCCGCTCTCATAAAATAGTGGTCCAGGCTCTCCAGCTTCTCCATGCGGATCAGGAAAGTGCGGCTTCCCGGATCTTTCAGCACAGCGTAATCTTCAATCGAAACAATGCCGGGGGCTCCTTTGAGCTGCAGCATCAGGTCGATCTCCTCGCTCACACTGCGCACAAAATCCTCCAGAGTCTGCTCCCCCGGATTCCGGCTCAAATAAGGTCCATATCCTCCGGAATGGCGGCTGCCCACATCTATGGAGACGGTGCTGTCCTCCCGGTCATAGAGAGAACTCCGGGACCCCGGGCCGGACTGCCTGCTGCCGGACCGGCCTCTGTCGATGCCGACAGAGGAGGTCATTTCCGGAAAATCATTCTTATCCGGATCAGAGGAGCTTTGCGGAAAATCATTCTTATCCGGATCAGAG
>JAUNEM010000045.1:733-11087 GCA_030525515.1 Eubacteriales bacterium | reverse complement strand
TCCCGGAAAATCGTTCATTCCCGGAAAATCGGAAGCAAGAATATCCTCCTGTGAGGAGCCGAATCCGGCGGACGGACCTTCGGAGGAGGGGGCGTACATCTGCAGGACTTTGAGCGCGCACTTGTAGCCGCTTCCCAGGTCATCACGTATGATTTCATAGACAGAACTGTAGGATCCTTTTCCGAGAAGACCCGTAATCCTCCATTCCGGCCAGACTGAGGAGAGGAGATTTTGTATGTAGTCCTGATGATTTGTCATGTACATCACCTTTTTTCTTCATATTTTCTTCATAGAGGGACCCCTCGGGGGATCCGGAACTGTGAAAGAATCGGAACCGGCTGCTGAAGACACCCGGTTGTGAGCGCTCCCGGAACCTGTACCTTATTTTATAGACTGGCCGGGAGTTTGTAAATGACTGCATGGATATATGCGGTTGTCCATTACGCTCTTTTTTCGTATAATAATTACTGTTTCAGAGTTCTCTGTGCACGGAAAAAAATCTGTAATTGAGCCTGTAATTGAGAGGACGGATGTTTTGATTAATCAGGGATATCAATTTATTTTAGAACACTGGAAAGACCTTTCAGCCATCCTGATCACAGTCATTATCATCAGGATCATCAGACTGCTGATCCGCAGGAGAAATGAAAAGAAGGCTTATCTGAAGGAACAGGAGCAGGCCAATCAGCTCCAGAGGAATGAAGCTCTCAACAATGAAATCCTCAATCCGGACAGAAGGCCCGGTGATGTCAGGGAGCAGAAGCACGCCTACCGGGTGGAATATTCGGAGAACGGCCGGGCGAGCGGCACCCGGGGTGGAAAGAATTCCGGAGGCAGAACTTCCGGCGGCATTTTTCCGGGCGTAAAAAAGAGCAGGGGGCCTGCGGAAGGTTCCCTGTTGAAAGTGACAGAATACAGCAGCTTTTCTAAAAGTTCTTATATGTTCAAAGACGGCGAAATTATGCGTGTCGGTAATCAGTACGGAAATACATGCATTCTGGCCGGAGATCCTGCGGACAGCGATCTCTATTTCGAAATCATTCCCCATAACAATCAATTTTATGTCAAATACGGCGGCAGTGGAAAAGTGTCTGTTTCCCGGAAAGGATCCGGGATCGAACTCGGAACTGCCCCGATTGAGCTGCGCGAAGGTGACAGAATCTCTGTCAATGACAGGATTTATGAGATCGGCTTTTTCAGAAAGTGAGGCGCCGGCAAGCCCCGGCACCGGCAGAATTCCGGATACGGAGCCATCAATGTTACCGGCGGACATTATTTAACGGTGCGGGATCTGTCCATGCGGACATGAATCCATCAACAGGAGTAACCCATGAGTGTTGTATTAATGATTTACAGCCGGAGCGCGTGCAGAGAATTCGTTCTCCCGGCGGCCCACAATGAAGAATTTGATGTGACGATCAGCAGAGCTGTCTTCGGTCTGCGGCAGGACACCGCCCTCCATATGGAGGAAAACCGCGGGAGCTGGTATTTTCTTCCGGATGACAACTATGTTGTGTATGGAGTCAAGGGCAGGTCCAGATCAGGGGATGCCTCCGGCAAAGGAGAGAATCTGCAGCTGATCGACGGCGCCAACTATACTCTGGACATCCGCGGGGAGCGGGTGGCCATCGTTGTGCGCTTTAAGGAGACATCCTTCACCAGCTATCGGAAGTTTTTCCTGGGGAAAGTCCCGGAGGTGACCATCGGGCGCAACGAAGACAATATCATCAGATACAGCTACAGGTACGAAGGAAACGAATATGTCGGCAGATATATGGCGGTGATCCGGCAATTCGGAGAGAACACGTTTCTTGTGGACCTCAACAGTGTAAACGGAATATATGTCAACGACCGCCGTGTCGAAAACAGCCATCAGCTCGCTTTTGGAGACCATATCCAGATCTGGGGACTGGACATTATTTATCTGGGACACATACTGGCCATCCGTGAAGAGGAGACCCTGGCGGTCGACACGTCTGTCCTCGTACCCCGGGAACCCTGCCCTTCCGACGGCAGCACCGGGGAAAACGCGCAGGAAGGCGCGGACAGTTCGGGGGACGGCCTGTCTGCGGGCAGGGGGACCCGGGATCCCGAAAGCACAGGCGATTCGGAAGTGCCCGGGAGCGCGGCGCGCTCTAAGCAGCAGGAGGTGGTCCCTTATAAGAGGACTCTGTATCACAGGGCGCCCCGCAGCATGGAGGCCATCGACACGGAAGCTGTGGAGATTGAACAGCCGCCCGCCAAGCGCGAGGCTGCCGAGCCGAACCTTCTGATGACGATCGGCCCCTCCCTGACCATGGCGATTCCCATGGCCATGGGCAGCGGCATGGCGATTATCAGCACCAGGATGAGCGGCAGTACCGGAAGTATGTTTATGTACACCGGTATCATCACAGCGGTCGGCGCGGCCCTGATCGGAGCTTTCTGGGCCCTGATGAATCTGAATTACAACCAGAAGAAGATGAGGCAGGAGGAGACACACCGCTTTGAGGCCTACAGCCAGTATCTGATCCGCTGCTCGGAAAAGATCAAACACAGCTACAACAACAATTCGGACGCCCTCCGCAAGATGTATCCCCCGGCTGCTTTCTGTGTGACCGAGGAGATGGAGACCCAGAACCTGCTCTGGGGAAGAAACAGCACCCACAAGGACTTTCTGGCCCACAGAGTCGGAATGGGCGACATGCCCTTCCAGGTGCAGATCAATGTACCCAAAGAGCGCTTTACCCTCATGGATGATTCCCTGAATGAAAAGCCCGCTCTGATCAGGGACAGTTACCGCAATCTCCACGACGTGCCGATCTGCATCGATCTTCTGCAGGAAAATATCATCGGTATTGTCGGCGGTCCGGGCAAAACCGGGGCCTATGAAGTTTTTTATAATCTGGTGGCCCAGATTGCTTCCCAGAACAGCTATACAGATGTGAAAATGGCCTTTCTGTTCTCCGGAGAGGGAGACAATGAGACGGGCAGGGAGAAATGGGATTTCCTGCGCTGGCTTCCTCACACATGGTCCCAGGACAGACGGATGAGGTATTTCGCGTCCGGGCAGAGCGAAATCTCCGATGTGCTCTATGCTCTTTCCAGGGTCCTCAGGGACAGAAGTGAGCAGCGCAGGAGCGGGATCAGCACGGGCAGGAGGAGTGTCTACAAGCCCCACTATGTCCTCTTTGTGGAGGATGGAGCCCTCCTGGAGGGAGAGCTGATCAACACCTACCTGACCGACAGGGATGCCGATCTGGGGATCACCCTGGTCCTCCTGGCGGAGAGCTACGAGGAACTGCCCAACACCTGTGAGTGCATTATAGGAAATGAACCCGGATTCAGGGGACTTTTCAAGGTGCGGGAAGGCACTCGTGAGAAAATTGAATTTGACAGAGTGCTTCCCGGGGATCTGAACAATTTCGCGCGCCACCTCTCCAACCTGGAGGTGAGCGAAGTGGAGGTCGGCGGAGATATTCCCAATGCCATCACCTTCTTTGAAATGTTCGGAGTGACCCGCATGGAGGAGTTCGGCGTCGTGGACAGATGGCGCAAGAACAGGACTTATATCTCCATGAGAGCACTTGTCGGCCACATGGCGGGCGGAGCGCCCTGTTACCTGGATGTCCATGAAAAATATCACGGACCCCACGGCCTGGTGGCGGGCACTACAGGCTCCGGTAAATCGGAGACCCTCCAGACCTACATTCTGTCGCTGGCCATCAATTTCAGCCCGGACGACGTCGGCTTCTTCCTGATCGACTACAAGGGCGGCGGTATGGCCAACCTGTTCATGAACCTGCCCCATGTGGTGGGAACGATTTCCAACCTTTCGGGAAACCAGGTCACAAGGGCCATGGTTTCCATTAAATCCGAGAACAGGCGCAGACAGCGGCTGTTCAATGAGAGCGGCGTCAACAACATCAACGCTTATACCCAGCTCTACAAAAACGGAGAGACCAAGACCCCGGTCCCCCATCTGTTTATCATCATCGACGAGTTTGCCGAGCTCAAGCGGGAAGAGCCTGATTTCATGAAGGAGCTGATCAGTGTCGCCCAGGTCGGCCGAAGCCTCGGCGTACACCTGATCCTGGCGACGCAGAAGCCCGCGGGAACGGTGGACGACAATATCTGGTCCAACTCCAAGTTCCGCCTCTGCCTGCGCGTGCAGGACAGGCAGGACAGTATGGACATGCTCCACAAACCGGACGCCGCCTATCTTACACAGGCGGGGCGCTGCTACCTGCAGGTCGGCAACGACGAACTGTATGAACTGTTCCAGTCCGGCTGGAGCGGAGCGGTCTACGACGAGACGGATGCCAATGCCCGCAGGACACTGGCGACCATGCTCACAGGCACCGGCAAGGCTGCCCTGATGGGCAGTTATGTCAAGCGCCGCCAGAAGGAGAACCAGAAGATCAAATGGATCGCCAGTCTGCTCGAGGTCCTCTACAGATGTGAGAAAGAGGCCGGGGAGCAGAGAGAGAAAGTCTCCGGCGCCCTGGAAGATTCGGGTCCGGCTGCCGGCAATTCTCCTGCTTTCCTGGACCGCTATTTCGTTATTCTTGAGACAGAGGGAATCGAATTCCCGGACAGCGAATTCAACCGCAGGGCAGTCTCTGTGCTCATCCGCCTGGAGAAACAGGCCGAACTGACAAGGCCTGACTGGACAAGGATGTCCAGTGAAGACAAGGCCCGGGTCCTGCTGGAGCTGGAGGCAGGCCAGAACGCGAGGCTGCCTGAGCAGAAAGACAAGACCCAGCTGGATGCTGTCATCAATTATCTGGCCCAGGTGGCGGACGCGGAAGGATACGCAAGGCCCCGCAGGCTCTGGCTGCCGGTGCTTCCTCCTGTACTTCCCCTCCGGACAGTGATCGCCGACGCCCGCCGGTCCGGCGGCAGGGCAGCTTCCGGTACGGGATTTGACGGGCAGACATGGCCGGCCATGCCGCAGAAATGGGAGCTTTCCGCCATCATCGGAAAATACGACGATCCCGAGAACCAGACCCAGGAAGCTCTGGAGATCAACTTTACCGAGTCCGGCAACATCGCGGTCTGCGGAATGCAGGGATCCGGCAGAAGCACGGCCCTTCAGACCATCCTGTTCAGCCTGGCGGCCAAATACTCGCCGGAGTATGTCGGTTTTTACGTACTGGATTTCTCCAGCAAGATGCTGGCCTGCTTTGAGGAAGACCCTCACTGCGGAGGTGTCCTCTACGAGGACGACATCGATACAGTCAACAAATTCTTCAACCTGCTCAACACTGAGATGAAGAGACGCCGAGAACTGTTCAGCGGCGGCAACTACTACCAGTACGTGATGAGAAACGGAGTCTCGCTTCCGGTGATCATTGTGGCGGTCGACAACTATGCCGGCTTCCGGGAAAAGACCCAGCAGGCTTACGATGACCGCATGATGCAGCTTACAAGAGACTGCAACGCCCTCGGCATTTACTTCCTGATCAGCGCGCAGGGCTATAACAAGGACGAGATTCCCAACCGCATGCATGACAACATCCACTACACCATTGCCCTGGAGATGACGGACAAGTTCGCCTACGGCGACGCCCTGGGAATGATTCGGGTCCCCCTGGTCCCGGAGAGCGGGATCCCCGGCAGGGGACTAGCCCTTGTCAGCGGAGAGGTCCTGGAATTCCAGATGTGTGTAGCCGCGGATGCGGATGACATTTACCAGAGAAACGATATTCTGACCGCACAGTGCAGAGCATGGAAAGAAGCCTGGACAGGAAACAGGATCCGGAGAATCCCCCGCATTCCTGCCAACCCCACCTGGGATCTCTTTGAGGCGACAAGGGAAGTCAAAGCCCTGGCGGAAGACGGGATCCACCTTCCCGTCGGCTATCAGGAGGATACCGCGGACATCTACGGAATCGATCTCAGAACAACTTATACCTGGCTTGTGCAGGGCAGAAACAAAAACGAGCGCAGGAATGTCCTGCAGCTCCTTTCCAGGAGCGCGAAAATGCGCGGCGGCCGGATCATAATCATTGAGCCCGAGGAAAACCAGTGGAGAAGCTTTGCCCATGCTGAGAAATTTGAATATATCAGTGGATTTGACGAATTCAATGACTTCTTCAACAATAAATACGCGCCTGAATTTGTCAGACGCAACAAGATCAAGAGGGAGTGTCTGGAAAAAGACATGCAGGACCATCAGGTTTACCAGAGACTTGCGCAGGAGGAGACCTGGTATCTGTTTATTACAGACCTTGCCAGGTTCGTGAAAATGCTGCACACCGAGGAGCGCAAGACAATTGAGGCGATGATGTTCAACCTTCTCGATAAGGGCTTCCTGCACAACATTTTCGTATTCGGCGCAATGAACCACGACGACCGCAGAGATATCATGGATATCGAGACCTATCGCGCCTTTACAGCGATGAAGGCCGGCATCCATCTCGGCGGCAAGGTGCAGGATCAGAGAACCTTCGACTTCAGTTCCATGCCTTTTGCCATGCAGAGCGCAGCCATGAAGCCGCCCCGCGGCGTGACCGCGCCCACAGACACGGAGGAGTGGCATATCCTCGTGCTTCCCCAGCTATGACGCAGCACTGATGAAAGAACGGTGAAACAGATGATCACGGTTTTATCCTATCTGGAAAAAATGAATAATATCAGTCTTCTTCAGGAGGAATTCCACTCGCAGGCGGCGTATTATTCCGATGAGGACTGGAAGTATTATCTCTATACAAAAATCGAAGAGCTCAAGGCCGCTTTGAAAAAAGACCCTGTGCTCGACATTCTCTGCTGGAATGTAGGAGGCAAAGAGGCTATTTCGGAGCTTGAGAAGACCAGGGAGAAATACCGGGAGGCATTTCTTTTGCTGATCGCGGACAGCACCATCTCCCCCATGGAATATCTGCGTCCCTCCATTCTTCCCACAGCCCTTTTGCTGCGCCCCTTCAGCCGGCCCCAGTGCGAGCAGGTCCTGGGGGAGCTGATCAGCAGCTATTGCAGCAAGTTCCGGAGCAAAGAGGATGAGGAAGTCTTCCTGATCGAGACACGGGAGGGAAACCGCAGAGTTCCCCTCTCCCAGATTTCCTATGTGGAAGCCAGGGACAAGAAGATATTTGTCTGCACCAAAAGCGAATCTTTCGGCTTTTATGAGACCATCGAGCACATGATGGAGCTGCTCCCGGACAATTTTGTCCGCTGCCACAGAAGCTTTATCGTGAACATGGACAAGGTGAAGCAGCCCCGTTTTTCCGAAGGCGTCATCGAAATGGACGGAGGGGATGTGGTCCCTCTGTCCCGAAGCTGCAAGAAAGCAGTCAGGGAATATGGAAGGGACAAGCCTGAAAAAAGTCAGCTGCTGATCTGACGAAAATGGCAGGCATGCCGGGCCGCCCGGAAGACCTGGGAAAGATTATCTGTATTCCGGCTGTTTCTGCCGCTTTATTTCATAGTTCATAGTTCAGAGTTCATGGAAAGGCAGCCCGGAAGACGAGGGGAGATTATGGCAATACTGGAGACATTTAAGGGAACGGAGACAGAAGTCGGATTCAGCGCTGTGCAGATCATTCTTCTGATCGAACTGGGACAGGCACAGGATGCTTACACATATCCGCTCCCCGAAGAAGAAGACATCTCAGACGAAGATTATATACTCGCTGCCCAGGACCTGACTGTGAGAGGCTTTCTGGAATACGCGGAGGAAAAAGACGGCGCCGGCCTCAGGCTGACTGAGAAGGCACGGGAGCTTCTTGACGGCATGCTGAACCCCGTCCGCATACTCGAGGCTTTTTCTCTCCGGGAAGGGATGATTCCTGTACTGGCATACCGGGGAAAGGGTTCCTCATATACGGTGACCAAATGGGATATTTCCAGCGGTTATGTGGGAATCATCCGGCTGGACGGAAGCGCCATCGGAGAATGGCTGACGGCAGAGGGATTTCTGCCTGACCAGCCCTTCGAGACTGTCAGGGACGCGGAGAATGCCCTGAAATACGATCCCCAAATGGAAAAAAGAGGCAGTCAGGCCAAAGAGGGACTGGTCTGCAGCTCCCAGGCGCCCCCGGCGGTATGGGCTCTGCAGGAAAATGTCAGGAGCGCCCTCAGATCCGTCGAGGTTTCAGAGGATGGGGAAGAAAAGACATGCGCCTATGTCTTTCTGGAGACCGATACCGAATCCTGGATCCTCACCGATGCGGAATCCCGGATTCTCGCCGATACCGGACAGGGAGGTGAGGGAAAAAGGAGCAATGACCCGACTGAAGCGATAAAGAGAAACAATGAACCGGACCGGGAGGACGGCGGCAAGTGGACGCTCGAGCCCGATTCTGTGGAATACAGGAAGGAAATCTGGAGGAAACTGTTATGATCATGGCGGATGTTTATGTACCATCTATCGGAAGACAATATGATTTCAGCCTCGACGAACAGGCACAGATCTCCCACCTGATTCAGGAGGTCGCGGAGGTCATCTGCCAGAAGGAAAACTGCAAGCTGGGAGGAAACCCGGACGAGCTGCTGCTCTGCCTGATGGACAGCAGCAGGATTCTGAGCGGGGAAAAGTGCCTGAGCAGCTACGGAATCGGAAACGGATGCAGCCTTCTGCTGGTATGAATTTTTATAGAAAGCAGAGGGAAAGCAGCTGCAAAAGACGGGCAGGCTGAGAAAATCGTAAACGCGGCGGCACGCCTGGTTTCTCACAAGCGAGTCTTGAAATGTGATTCTGAGAACTATGCCTGAAACCGTGGGAATCCGCCCTTTCAAACGAGGACAACCCTCCGCACCGGCGTCAAACATGCATCCTGTCAGGAAAAAAAGCATTTTGTCAGAAACATGCAGGCCTGACAGGGTTTCGTGATATTGTATCCTTGTAAATGATACTGAAAGAAAAAGATACTGAAAGATAAATGCTGCGGCGAGGCAAATGATACGGCCGGGCAGATGATTCTGAAAGCGGGACAAGAAGAAAGGATAAGCAGAGAATGTTTAAGTATGAAAGACCAGCATTCCAGGAATCGACCGACATTATGCGGTTGGTAAAAGCGGAGTTGGATATGTATGGACAAGAACTGCGTGAACTGTCCCGCATCTGGGACCGGGATCCCGACACGCCGGCACCGAGGTATAAACTGAAGAAAAGTATAGAGGAACTTGAAAGAAAGGAAACGTCTCTGAACCTGAT
The DNA here is from genome assembly GCA_030525515.1 of Eubacteriales bacterium. GTDB lineage: Bacteria > Bacillota > Clostridia > Lachnospirales > Lachnospiraceae > CAG-791. The sequence goes on along the minus strand of JAUNEM010000045.1, from coordinate 1,951 downwards.
GTGGAGAAGACTGGAGACTGTCAGAAGTACCTATGAGAGCGCGGAGGAACGGATTCTGAGCGAGGCGGAAGAAAGCAGTGCCCGGACCCTTCCTGATGATAAGCCGGATTTCTCTGACTCTTCCCGGAATTCCCGACAGGATCCGTCCCGGAATCCGGAAACCTGGTACAGAAGACCGGAACGGATTCCCGGATTCTTCATTCCGGATGGTGTGATACCCATCGATCCCATCCGTCCCAGACCAGTGGTTCCCTTCCGTCCGAAAATTTTCTGGCCGCACATACCGATCATACTGATTATCCATAAGGAAATCATACGGAGAATCCTGAGAGAACTGATGAGAAGAAGACTTGGAAGGGGATATCTTCAGCTGATCATTGATCCAAAACCCCATGTGCTCAATATTTCGGACCTGAAATGGACAGCAAAGCCGACCGTGAATAACCTGCATGTGCCTGTCTGCGGACCCTATAAACTCCCGTCTGCTGAGGCAGTGAACAGAAGCCGGAGGGTGTTTGCATTGATGAAACAGTGACAGCCGCTGCCGTGTGCGGCTTTGGCGCCGACAGGACATGGCCTGTGAACTGTCAGATATACTTGTGGTCATGAGCATGGCTCACAGACTCATATGATTAAAGCCACGCGCTGTTTCGCGCGTCCCGCGCTCTCACAGCGCTCCACACATTCGCATTCCCGATCTTTTTTGCGCATTCTGCGCAAAAAATCTCTACATGCTCATGTGTGGGCGCTCGGAAAATGTCCTCAAATGCTCGAGCGAGCTCGGCATTTGCGGCCGCTTTCCTCGCTGCTTTAATCATACTTTTGGCACAGTGTGGACCCGTGACAGCGGGAAAATGGACTCATCACTTCATGGAAGAAAGGGGAATGACAAATGGCAATCAAGGAGATTGAGCAGAATACAGATTACCTGGCAGATGATATTTCTCGCCTCGAGCAGGAAAAAACCATTCTGGAGCAGGCGATCGACGAAATGTTTGCCGCTGTCCGGGATCTTGACAGCACATGGGAGGGACCTGCCAAAGCTGCTTTCGTCAACCAGTTCCAGGCCGACTATAACCGGTGCAAAGAGATGAACAACAGGCTTGCGTCCCTGATTGAAAAGCTCGAGACTGCAAGAAATGAATATGATAAATGCGAAAATGAAGTCGGTGATATCGTGCGTTCGATCAGGATTTGATTTAAGCAGAATCTGATTTA
>JAUNEM010000045.1:0-723 GCA_030525515.1 Eubacteriales bacterium | reverse complement strand
CTGGCTCGATTAGAAGCTGACTCGGTCAGAATCTGGCTCAATCAGAAGCTGATCCGGCCGGAAGAGGAACGGAGAGAGAAAGGAGAAGAAGGAAATGGCGATTTCGAGCGGACAGGTGTTAAGGTATGATACCGCCAGACTGCAATCAGCGGCTGCAACGCTCAGGGAAAAGATTCAGAAGGCGGAGACATCCTACGAAAATGTCATGACCATTGTGAAGAATACAGAGAGATACTGGATCGGCGAGGCCGGCAATGAGCACAGGAACGCCTTCCTGGAGGAGAGGGACGACATAGACCAGATCCTGCTGCGTCTGAAAGAGCACCCCACGGATCTGCTGGCGATTGCGGGCGTTGCGGAACAGGCAGCTGAAAAGACAAAAGAGATCGTGTCCCAGCCCTCTGTGAACCTGATCTATTGATCAAAAAAGCAATTCATCAGATAATCGTGCATTTCGTCAGAATCCGCCCCGGATCCCGGGGCCCGGTGTTAATATAAACTCAACGAAAGCGCAAAGCTCCTGAAAAAGGGAGCGGAAAGGAAAAGAAAAATGGCAATCAGATTCAGAGTAAGTCCCGAGCAGCTCGTCAAACAGGCAGAGGAACTCCAGAGCCTGAATGAGAAGTTCAAGACAGAAGTACAGGCAATGACAGAGAAGGAGCAGGCCCTGTCCGGAATGTGGGAAGGCCCCGCGAGAGACGCCTTCCACAACGCATACGCGAC
>JAUNEM010000044.1:12379-17303 GCA_030525515.1 Eubacteriales bacterium | reverse complement strand
ATGATCCTTCCCACGACGGCTCCCCTTGTCGGTATGCTGATGCTGGGCAACCTCTTCCGTGAGTGCGGCGTTGTCCGTCAGCTGACCGATACTGCTTCCAACGCCCTGATGTACATCGTCGTTATCCTTCTGGGTACTTCTGTCGGCGCGACCACCAGCGCGGAAGCTTTCCTGAACGTTACGACCCTCAAGATCGTCGCTCTCGGCCTGATCGCCTTCTCGTTCGGTACCGCTGCAGGCTGCCTGTTCGGCAAGGTCATGTGCGTCTTCACCGGCGGCAAGGTCAACCCTCTGATCGGCTCGGCCGGCGTCTCCGCAGTTCCTATGGCGGCACGTGTTTCTCAGAAGGTCGGCGCAGAGTACGATCCCAGCAACTTCCTGCTCATGCACGCAATGGGCCCCAACGTCGCGGGTGTTATCGGTACCGCGGTCGTCGCAGGTGTGTTCATGGCCGTGTTTGGCATCGTATAATATATTCGCTGACGGCTTGTTTGCTCTATGCAGCGCGGCGCCCGCAGGCTTTTTGAATATAATCACAGAGACTGATCAGGACGCCTGACTGCTCTATGCATGTTAGGAGAAAAGAAATATGTCTGATAATAAAATAATTACACCCAAGCCGGTTAAGATCACAGAGACCATCCTGCGTGACGCGCACCAGTCCCTGATCGCGACCCGCATGCCCACCGAGGTCATGCTTCCCATCATCGACAAGATGGATGAGATCGGCTACAACGCTGTCGAGTGCTGGGGCGGCGCGACATTTGATGCCTGCCTTCGCTTCCTCAAGGAAGATCCGTGGGATCGTCTTCGCAAGCTGAAAGCCGGCTTCAAGAAGACCAAGCTGCAGATGCTGCTCCGCGGCCAGAACCTGCTCGGCTACAGCCACTACTCTGACGATGTTGTCGAGTATTTCGTTCAGAAATCCATCGCCAACGGCATCGATATCATCCGTATTTTCGACTGCCTCAATGACCTGCGCAACCTTGAGACCAGCGTCAGGGCCACAAAGAAAGAGGGCGGCCATGCTCAGATCGCCCTGTCCTATACCATTGGTTCCGCCTATGACGAGAACTACTGGATGAACATCGCCAAGGATATCGAGAACATGGGCGCCGATTCCATCTGCATCAAGGATATGGCCGGCCTGCTTGTTCCCTACGAGTCCGAGAAGCTGGTCCGCGCCCTCAAGTCCGCGACCACCCTTCCCATCGAACTCCACACCCACTACACCTCCGGCTGCGGTTCCATGACCTACTTGAAGGCAGCAGAGGCAGGCGTGGACATCATTGACTGCGCGATCAGCCCCTTCGCTCTGGGTACCTCCCAGCCCGCGACCGAGGTTATGGTCGGCGCTTTCCAGGATACTCCTTATGACACAGGCCTTTCCCAGGCTGCCCTCAAGGAGATCGCTGATTACTTCACACCTTACCGCGAAGAGTGCCTCGAGAACGGCCTCCTCAGCACCAAGGTCCTGGGCGTCAACATTCGTACCCTTCTGTATCAGGTTCCCGGCGGCATGCTGTCCAACATGGTCAGCCAGCTCGCAGAGCAGGGCGCCAGCGACCGCCTGACAGAGGTTCTCGAGGAAGTTCCGCGCGTCCGCGAAGATCTCGGCCAGCCTCCGCTTGTCACTCCTTCTTCCCAGATCGTCGGTACCCAGGCCGTCATGAACGTCCTGATGGGCGAGCGCTACAAAGTCTCCTCCGCTCAGACCAAGGATCTGGTCAGCGGCCATTATGGACGCACGACCCTTCCGATCAACGAAGAAGTCCGCAAGAAGATCATCGGCGATCAGGAGCCTATCACCTGCCGTCCCGCGGATCTGATCCCGCCTCAGCTGCCCAAGTTCGAGGAGGAAGTCGCCCAGTGGAAGCAGCAGGATGAGGATGTCCTGTCCTATGCTCTGTTCCCTCAGGTCGCGGTCGACTACTTCAAATATCGCATGGCACAGCAGTCCGGTGTAGACCTGACCAAGGCTGACTCCAAAAATGGCGCTTATCCCGCCTGATCGAAGATCGCACCGGCTCAAAAGGACATAAACGGGTCGGCGGGCGCGTGAATCTGTAATAGCAGCGTGCCCTGGGCCGGTTTGAATTTCAGAACATAATCAGAAAAGGGCCATCCGTGCTGCGGATGGCCCTTTTTCCCCGGCAATTCGCCGGAAAATACATAGCGGGAGAGGCTTTTCAAATGAAGCGCAAAAGTGCCTCAGCTGTAACCTCCCGTGATAACAGCCGCGAAGATCATGAGCAGGATCATCAGGCCGGCCAGGATGCAGTCGACGGCCAGGACTACTATGGTCCTGATCCACATGTTCCGGATCCGGTCGATCCGGAGTAATCTCCAGACGTCCAGATAGTTGGCCGTGAAGAGCAGCATGACCAGGCCCATGACCAGATAAATCGCTCTGCATGCGTTGGTCGGGACTCCCGGCGGCAGTCCCTCTGCCTTGTAATCCAGGCTGAGAGACAGCAGGGCGGCATAGACAAAGATGGAGATCAGGATATTTGCCGGCTTTCCGCTGCGAAATCCAGGAGGAGCATATTTTTTCCATGCGCTCTGTACACTGTCGTCACGGAAACCAGTGTCGAAAACGGACAGGGCAATCTGAAGCTCCTGTACGTTTTTATACCGATTGGCCGGATCGATCTGGGTGCACTTCCTGATGATTTTTCCCAGCCGTCCTACGGGCATTCTTTCTTTGGCAAAATGTCCTGTCACGAGTTCACAGAGGACGACACCCAGGGAGTAGATGTCGGTCCGCTCGTCCGAGGTTCCGAAACCGTACTGCTCCGGTGCGGCATATCCTACAGTGCCGATCAGGTCCGTATCTGCTGATTTTTTGTCGCGGACCAGTCGGGCGGCGTCCATATCCAGAAGCCGGATGCTGCCGTCCGGGGTGACCATGATATTGTCGGGCTTGATGTCACGGTGTATGATCGGCGGATCCGCGCCGTGCAGGTTTTTGAGGATACCGCAGAGCTCTTCTATAATCCTCACTGCGTCTGTCTCCGTAAAGAGATTGCCGTTTTCCAGGATCGATCGCAGAGTCTGACCGCTTATATATTCCTCAATGACAGTCAGATGTCCGTCCTGCTCGATCACTTCCTCAATCTCCGGGATTCCCTTGACGGGATTTTCCCTGAGATAGCGATAGACTTCAGCATTGTATACATCCAGAGTTTTCAGGGCATAGACACGCCCGGTCGCTATATGCTGCACGAGGGAGATCCCGTGCTGGGCATTGATCATCGTGAGTTCACGGTAGCTTGATAAGATACTGGCATCATTCGTTGCCATTGATTTCCTCCGTTATATGTGCGTCAGGAATGAAAAGCCCCTCTGCCTCGCTTTGTCGGGACCGGATGTTCACAATAAGGAGCAGTTTCATTTTACCATGCATTGAATGCAGGTGGTATCAAATATTACATGTAAAAGAATTCCCTGCGGGAGAATGATGATGAAGAAAACGACAGGTACACTCACCGATATTCTGAAAAAGACAAGCCCTGACAAGGTGGGGCAGTATATTGAAGAAAACGCAGAAGAAATGTTCTTTGATCCCAGGCCGTTTTCTGCTTACATGCGCAGTCTCATACGCGAGAAGGGAGTGAGGCTGCAGGATGTGTTCCTGCTGGCGGATATTTCGGAGGGATACGGATATAAACTGATCTCAGGGGAAAAACATACGAAGCAGAGGGACGTGATTCTGAAGCTGTGCCTCTCGGCCGGGTTTTCACTTTTGGAGATCCAGAGAGCGCTGAAGCTCTATGGAATGACCCCTTTGTATGCCAGGTTTCCGAGAGATGCTGTCCTGATTTCAGCGGTCAGCTCGGGGATCAGGGAGATCGCGCAGGTGAACAGGCTGCTGGAGCAGAACGGACAACACCTGCTCAAGGGTTCCGAAGAAATGTGAGGGAAAAAAGGAAGAACAGGACTGTCGCAGAGGATCCAATGCCGGAGGGCACGGATCTTCAGGCGGCAGTCTTTTTTTGTCTGTGAACAGCACTGTGAATCACGCTCATAACCACAAGTATAAAAAAACAGGAAGCATCAAAGGAGATTCCACCTTTTCGGTGGGAACGGCTTTGATACCGGATTGATATAATAAGATGCCGGTATGAATTCCGGGTGCAGGGAGTATGTATGGAAAACAGCACTGATGGGAGGAATCTAAAGAATGGAAGAGAGACATGGTTATCAAAATAATGAATCATATGGAGGACAGAATCCCGGCGAAATGAGAGAGGGACAGGAGGGCATGTACGGACAGGGATCTTCCGGTGGGGAAGCAGTTCCTGCGGAGAGAATCGGGAATAAGCCCAAATGGGTGATCGGGAGAACCGTTCTCGGCATTCTGTCGATCATTCTTTTCATTTTCGTTGCCATGCAGTCCTGCGCGGCAGGACTGGGGAATGCTCTTAGCGACAATGGTGAAGTCGGCGGATCTGCGGGCGCCTTGTGCGCTCTGAATCTGCTTGTGGCAGGCCTGATCGTACTGGTGGCCAGGAAAACCGTCAAAAAGGCTCCGATGATTGTGGCGGCAGTGTTGATGTTCCTCAATCTTTTTTACGGAATGATTCTGGCAGGTTCCTACGCTGACCTTCAGATCTGGGGAGTTCTCTCCTTTATTTTCGGCCTTGTCTATCTGTTCTCGGTGCTCCGGAAAAAGAAACAGTGGATCATAGCCGGCATTATATCAGCAGTCTTTTTTGCCCTGGTCATGGCAATGGGAAGTGCGTCCTCTGGATCTTCCGGCACAGGAAACAGCGGCAGCGGGGAGGCACCTGCGGAGACCTCTCAGGCCCCGGCTGATAACGGGGGAAAGGCTGTGGCTGGAACCGGGATCGATAAAGAGCAGACTATGAATACGGGATCGGTATCAGAGACAGGCGCCGTGCAAGAGCAGACCGGGCAGGGA
>JAUNEM010000044.1:0-12279 GCA_030525515.1 Eubacteriales bacterium | reverse complement strand
ACGTACCGGCCAGCGGTATATATGTCTGTCGCTTATTTTTTCCTACTAAAATGCTGCAGAATCTGTTATGATAATAATAGTGTTTTTTCCTAAAAACCGGAATTATTCCGGAGCGATACCGGTTTTGCATATACTTGCAGCCATATTTTCAAGGCTTCAGGACAAGACAGCAGAGGTGGTTTTATCAGATGAGGCGATTAAACGTAGTCAGTACCATAACAGATCTTGACAGACCGTATGAGGAAATATCCGGATTCCAGGTCCGGCCCGGCGACTGTCTGCTCAATGGGGCGACGAAACTGGCAGGAGGCGTGAACTTTACGATCTATTCGGAGAACGCCACATCATGCGAACTTCTTCTTTTCCGCCGCAAGGCTGAAGTACCTTACGCGATCATAAGGATTCCGGAGCGCTACCGGACCGGCGGAATCTACTCGATTTTTGTCTATCGTTTAAATATTGAGGAATTCGAATACGCCTACCGTTTCAACGGCCCCTACGAACCGTCCAAAGGATTGTTGTATGACAGGAAAAAACTGATTCTGGATCCTTATGCCAAAGCAGTCACCGGGCAGCGCGCATGGGGCGCAGCCAAGACGGCCGGGGCTTACCATGCCAGAGTGGTCAGAGACAGTTATGTCTGGAAAAAGGCCGATTTTCCCAAGACCAGGATGGAGGACACGATCATTTATGAGCTGCATGTCCGCGGCTTTACGCGCCACAGATCGTCGGGAGTGAAATACCCGGGCACTTTTGCGGGAATCATCGAGAAGATCCCGCATCTGAAGAACCTGGGGGTCACTGCCGTTGAACTTATGCCCATTTTTGAGTTCGATGAGACGATCAACGCGCGTTCTTACAATGGAAAACGCCTCCTGGATTACTGGGGATACAATACGGTTGCCTTTTTTGCCCCCAATACTGCCTATACGGCTTCCATCGAATACAACGAAGAGGGAAATGAGCTCAAGACCCTGATCCAGCTGCTGAAGGAGCAGAAGATCGAGGTTTATCTGGATGTTGTTTTCAACCATACAGCGGAGGGGGATCAGAGAGGACCCTTCATGTGTTTCAAGGGCGTCGACAACAGTGTCTATTATATGCTCACTCCCGGCGGAGAATATTATAATTTCAGCGGATGCGGCAATACCTTCAACTGCAATCATCCGGCTGTGATCCGCTATATCATGGACTGTCTGCGCTACTGGGTGACCCAGTATCACGTCGACGGATTCCGTTTTGATCTGGCCAGTATCCTGGGCAGGGACAGGGAGGGGGTGCCCATGGGAAATCCTCCTCTCCTGAAGGCGATCGCCGAGGATCCCGTGCTGGCAAACACCAAGCTGATCGCGGAGCCCTGGGATGCCGGAGGCATGTACCAGGTCGGCAGTTTTCCGGCTTACAAGAGATGGGGGGAATGGAACGGCCGTTACAGGGACGCTGTCCGCGATTTCCTCAAGGGAAATTACTGGAATGCCCAGGAGACAGCTAACAGGATCATGGGATCTCCCGATCTGTATAACGAAAGTTATCAGGGATTCAGGTCCTCGGTCAATTTTGTCACCTGTCACGACGGCTTCACTCTCTACGATCTCTTTGCCTATAACCACAAGCACAACGAGTCCAATGGATGGAACAATGCCGACGGAGCAAACGACAACCGCAGCTGGAACTGCGGCGTCGAGGGACCGACCGAAGACCCTGTGATCCAGAGGCTTCGTTTCAAAATGATGCGCAATGCCATCACGGTCCTGATGTGCAGCCGCGGTACGCCCATGATCCTGGCGGGAGATGAATTCGGAAATACCCAGCACGGCAACAACAACTGTTACTGTCAGGACAACGAAGTATCCTGGCTCAACTGGGACTACATGAGGCTGAACAGGGACTTCTTCAAGTTCTACAAAAATGTGATTGCTTTCCGCAAAAAGCATCCTGTGATCAGCCGTCCTCTGGAGCCTGCTGCCTGCGGTCTTCCGGATGTGATCGCCTGCGGATCCAATCCCGACGACCATGTGATCGGACGCACCAACAAGGTGCTGGGCATTCTGTTTGCCGGGCATCTCGAGGGTGAGGCCGGGGATGACGTGGTCTACATAGCGATCAACGCCTACTGGGAGCCCGTCGAGATCCGTCTTCCGGCCCTCACGGCAGGTCTTTCATGGGGCATCAACATCAATACCGACGCCGACGACAATATCTTTTTCCATAAACATGCGGTCTTCCTCAAGAGTCCTCTCTTCCTTCTGAAGGAGAGAAGCGTAGCGGTGTTTACTCTGTTTCACAAGTAAAAAGCGCCCGCGGACAGGAAGGCGTAAAAAGAGCGGATCCGGAAGAGACGGCGCCGCGGTACACCGTTTTTGGGATAAGAGGATCCGGCTTTGGACAGGCTGTGGACATTTGACGAAGGCGGTAAAAGGAGGAGATATCCATGAGTGGAACCAGGATTATGATCGTCGATGATGAACAGAGAATGAGAAAACTGGTGCGCGACTATATGATCCGGGAGGGCTACAGCGTGCTGGAGGCCTCAAACGGACGGGATGCCATGAAACTGTTCGACAGCGAAGGGAACATTGCCCTCATCATTCTCGATGTCATGATGCCGGAGATGGACGGCTGGCAGGTCTGCGCTGAGATCCGAAAGACTTCAAAAGTGCCGATCATTATGCTCACTGCCAGAGGCGATGAGAAGGATGAGCTGAGGGGATTCGAGCTGGGAGTGGATGAATATGTGACAAAGCCCTTCAGTCCCCGCACGCTTGCGGCCCGGGTGAATGCGATCCTGCGCCGCACACTGGGAACTGCGGCCGAAAAACACCTGGAGGCAGGCGGCATCGAAATGGACAAGGCCGCCCATATCGTGAAAATAGACGGGGAACCGATCGAACTCAGCTATAAAGAGTTTGAGCTTCTGCAGTACTTTATGGAGAATAACGGGATCGCCCTCTCGAGGGAGCGCATCCTCAACAGTGTCTGGAATTATGATTATTTCGGAGACGCGCGCACGATCGACACCCATGTCAAAAAACTCCGCAGCAAACTCGGCAGCAAATCCGGCCTGATCAAAACAGTGTGGGGGATCGGTTACAAGTTTGAAGCGTGACCTGGTTTTCAAGAAGGAAGAAGGTTTTGGGATTTGCTGACCTTGCGTACAGGCGGTTCTGATAGTTCCGGATTATACAGGTGATACATTTGCAAAAAAGAGATAAACAATTCCCGGGGAAACCTTTCTCCGGGATCTCTCTGCGTATGCAGTTCGGCATACTTTTTTTTCTTTTGATGAGCGGAACGATCCTGCTCGGCTATCTCATCAACGGAATCTTTCTGGAGCGGTACTATGTTTCGGTCCGCACCAGGAATCTTGTCAGGGTCTATGGCATGCTCATGAATGCCGAAAAGCGGGATCTGCTGGATTCGGATGAGTTTGACAATACACTTCAGGAGTCTCTGAGGCGCAGCAATGTCAGCCTGCTGATTCTGGATTCCAACACCAAGACCGACAAGGTCTGGTCTGCGGATGAGACGGTGATGATCGAGAGGCTTTATGCCAATCTGTTCGGCAGGACGCCTGATCTGACGGGAGTTGATGACCCGGGACAGCTCAAAAACATACCGGACCCGTCTGATGCGGGGAATGACGGAAAGAATGGATACAGTGATGATTACAGCATTAATTCAGGATATGTGATCACGCGGAATCTCCAAGAGGGCAGATCCTATACGATCAACGAGGTATTGAACAGGCGGACCGGGACCAAGAGCCTGGAAATGTGGGGACCGCTCGGTGAGAGCCGGTTCTTTTTACTGCGCTCTCCTTTGGAGGATATACGCACCAGCGCGGCGGCTGCCAACCGCTTTTTCGGTTATATAGGATTTTCCCTTGCCGTTGCGGGAGCTTTTCTGGCCTGGTGGCTGTCGAGGGAGATCATGAAGCCCATCCGCCAGCTCACAGATATTTCCGTCCGGATGAAAAAACTTGATTTCAGCGCCAAATATGACGGCAGCGGCAGGGCAGAGCTGGATATTCTCGGAAAAAATATGAACGAGATGTCCAAAAAGCTGGAGCTGACGATCTCCGCCCTGAGGACGGCCAACAACGATCTGCAGAGGGATCTCGACCGGCGGAACCGCGAAGAGGAGATGAGACAGGACTTCCTGGCAAATGTCACCCATGAACTCAAAACTCCCCTGGCCCTGATCAGAGGATACGCGGAAGGACTGCAGGACGGGATCGCGGACGATCCTGATTCCCGCTCTTATTATCTGGACACGATCGTCGAAGAAGCCGATAAGATGAATATGCTTGTGCAGAAGGTCCTGATGCTGAACCAGCTGGAATTCGGCGATGAAAGTGTCTCCATGGAGAGTTTTGATATCGCCGGTCTGATCCGCAATTATCTGGAGAGCGCGTCTATACTGGTCCAGCAGGAAAATGCCAGACTCCTGTATCAGCAGAAGGATGCCGTCTTTGCCTGGGGGGATCCTTTCCTCATCCAGGAGGTATTCCAGAATTATTTCAGCAATGCCCTTCACCATGTTGCCCGTCCTGTCTCCGCTGCCGGCAGCGAAGACCAGGGGGAGGTTTTCTCCAAGGATTCGGATGCCGATGAGAAGGTCATAGATATCCGCTGTGAGGTGATTGGAGACAAGGTGCGGGTCACGGTATTCAATACCGGTAAGCCTATTCCTGAGAAATCCCTGGCCCACATCTGGGAGAAGTTCTACAAGGTGGACAAGGCCAGGACCAGGGCTTACGGAGGCTCCGGCGTGGGACTTTCCATTGTCAAGGCCATCATGGACCTGCACCACAGAGGCTATGGAGTGGAAAACTACGACAACGGCGTTGCTTTCTGGTTTGAACTGGATCACAGCGGCTGATTTTGTCCGCGGTATGTGAGGTTTGTGAATAGAAGGAGAAATGTAAATGACAGCGATCATCGATTACGATGCCGGTAATATAAAAAGCGTTGAAAACGCTCTGCGCTTTCTGGGACACGATGTAGTGGTGACTGCGGATCCGGAGGTCATTCTTCAGGCGGATCACGTGATCCTGCCCGGAGTGGGAGCTTTCGGTGAAGCCATGCAGCGCCTCCGCGGCCGCGGCCTCGAGGACACGATCCGGGAGGTTGTGGACCGGGGCACCCCTTTTCTGGGGATCTGTCTGGGATTGCAGCTCCTCTTTGAAGAGAGCGAAGAGAGTCCGGGAGTCCGGGGTCTTGCCCTGCTTCCGGGCAGGATCAGGCGCATCCCCGACGGAGAGGGGCGCAAAGTTCCCCAGATTGGATGGAACGATATCTCCTTCCCCGGAGAGAGCCGTCTTTTCAAAGGCCTGCCGCAGGGTTCTTTCGTCTATTTTGTGCACTCTTTTTATCTGGAGGCCGGCGACCGGTCTGATGTGGCAGCCACAACCGAATACGGGGTAAGTATCGATGCCGCCGTGGAGCACGGCAATCTTTTTGCCTGCCAGTTCCACCCCGAAAAGAGCGAGAGAGTAGGGATGCAGATCCTTGAGAACTTTCTGGCGGTCAGATAACTTTGAAAGGGACATTTTTTTGAGGCCGGAATAATGTCCGGACAATAGTGAGGTGTAGGAGAACCGGAAATATGCTGACAAAAAGGATCATTCCCTGTCTGGATGTCAACAGGGGAAGGGTGGTAAAAGGAGTTAATTTTGTCTCGCTGCGCGACGCGGGAGATCCGGTGGAGGCAGGCGAGGCTTATTCCAAAGCCGGAGCGGATGAACTGGTCTTTCTGGATATCACCGCGACCAGCGATGCCAGGGCGACAGTGGCCGACATGGTCCGCAGAGTGGCGGAGAGGGTATTTATTCCCTTCACTGTGGGCGGAGGGATCCGCACCACAGAGGATATGCGGGCCATCCTGCGGGAAGGAGCGGACAAGATCTCCATCAATTCCGCGGCGATCAACCGGCCGGAACTGATTGCGGAGGGCGCGGAAAAATTCGGAAGCCAGTGCATTGTGGTGGCGATTGACGCAAGGCGCAGACCTTCCGGAGAGGGGTGGACGATCTATCGCAGCGGAGGACGGATCGACACCGGGATCGATGCAGTTGAATGGGCTGTGCGGGCACAAGAGCTCGGTGCGGGAGAGATCCTGCTCACCAGCATGGACGGCGACGGCACGAAAAACGGCTATGATCTGGAACTGACACGCGCGATCTCTGATGCGGTCGGCATTCCCGTGATCGCGTCCGGCGGAGCAGGAACACTTGAACATTTCCGGGAGGCCCTGACGGAAGGCGGTGCCGACGCGGCTCTCGCGGCTTCTCTCTTTCATTTCAAGGAGCTGGAGATCCGCCAGGTCAAGGAATATCTTCATTCAAAAGGAATACCAGTGAGGCTCTGAACGGGTCCTGTACGCTGACGTTCTTGTTTTCAATATTTCAGAGAGGATTTAGAGATGGTCTGGAAGAAAAAGAATTGGACAATCCGGATAGGCGGATCGCGCAGGACGGCAGAACCGGAGGAAAAACCGGAGAACAACATAACAGAAGCAGTAACAACAGAATCGGGAGAAAAAATGACAGCATCCAATATAGCAGAATCAGAAACCAACACAGAAAAGATCGATCAAAGGGTCAGCGAAGCGCAGGAGGAAGCCGCGGCAGACGTGACAGAGACCCTGCCGGCAGCAGAGACCGCACCTGAGCAAGCAGCGGACTCCGCGCAGACTGAAGCGGCAGATCCTTCATGCGGGGATCAGGAGAGCGGCGGGAAGACAGCCGGCGGGAAGGTTTCTCTGGACTCTCTTGAACCTGCTGATGTATTCTGCTATTTCAGACAGATTTCAGCGATTCCCCACGGCTCCTTCCACACGGAGGCGATCAGCGACTATCTGGAGAACTTTGCCAAAGAGCGCGGCCTGGATTATATCAGAGATGAGCTCGGAAACCTGATCATTACCAAACCTGCCGCAGCGGGATGTGAAGATGCCGAACCCATCGCCCTGCAGGGTCATGTCGATATGGTCTGTGAAAAAGAAGAGTATGTAGATCTCGATATGGACACCGAGCCGATCACTCTGGAAACAGACGGAGAGTGGCTCACCGCTGTCGGTACGACCCTCGGGGGCGACGACGGAATCGCGGTCGCGATCATGCTCGCCCTGCTGGATGATCAGACACTCAAGGCACCTATGCTGGAATGCATTTTTACAGTAAATGAAGAAGTCGGACTTCTCGGAGCATCGGGAATCGATCTTTCCACCCTCAGGAGCCGAAAGCTGATCAATATGGATTCAGAGGAGGAAGGAGTGATCACGGCTTCCTGCGGCGGCGGCGCGGAAATGGTCTGCAGGATGTCCGGAAAGCGCAAAGAGAAGACAGGCATGGTGGTCAGACTCGGGGTCGGCGGTCTCAACGGCGGCCATTCCGGTGAGAAGATCGGCGAGGGACGAGGAAACGCGGTCCTGATTCTTGCCCGTCTCCTGTACAGACTCAGCAAAGAGGGCAAATACTTCCTCTATAATCTGGAGGGAGGAAAACGTGACAACGCGATCCCCAGAAATGCCAGTGCCGAGATCCTTTTCAAAGGGAAGACGAAGAGAAAAGATATTCTCAATGCTGTAAAAGCTTTTACCACTGAATTGAAATCGGAATTCAGGATGACAGATCCCGGCATTGAGATCACGGTTGACATTACCGAAAAAGGCAAAGATGAAGTGCGGAATGTTTTCACCCGCGATGACACCATGCGTTTTGTACGTTTCCTGATGATCATCCCCAACGGTGTGATCGAATTTATGCCCGGATTCAGGGAGATCCCCCGGACATCCCTCAGCCTGGGAATCTGCGATACAACGGAGGACGGACTCTGCACGCACTCGCTTGTGCGCAGTAATGTCAACTCTCGTAAACAGATGGTTATGAACCGGATCATCTGCCTGGCCGAGGCATTTGAGGCGGCAGTAGAAATCAACGGTGCCTACCCCGCCTGGGAGCTTGTCGTAGATTCCGATTTCCGCTGGATGGCAAAAGAGACCTATGAGCGCGTGACAGGCAAGAAGGCAGTGGTGACCATGATCCACGCCGGCCTTGAGTGCGGTATTCTGTCTTCCAAGGTTCCCGGCCTTGAATGCATTTCCATCGGCCCTGATATGGAAGACATCCATACTCCTGCGGAGAGACTTAATGTGGCTTCCACCGGCAGGATCTACCAATATGTCAGGGCCCTGCTTGCCGAGTGCGCGGACAGGAAAGAAAATGTAAACCAGAAGTGAGTTTCCCTTTTTGCGCGCGTATCCCGCGGCTGAAGTCACGGTATTGCGCGATGAAAAATAAAAAGGAGCATGAAAATGGCTGCGATCAGCGGAGACTGGCTGGAGGCCCTCCGGCCGGAGTTTTCAAAACCTTATTACAGAGACCTCTTTGCCTTTGTGCAGGAGGAGTATCGGACCAGAACGATTTATCCGCCCGCACCCGATCTTTTTAATGCGCTTCACGAGACGCCTCTGGGAAAGGTCCGCGCTGTGATCCTGGGGCAAGACCCTTATCACGGAGAGGGACAGGCTCACGGAATGTGCTTTTCGGTCCGGCCGGGATGCCCGGCTCCGCCCTCCCTGGTCAATATATACAGGGAGCTGCATGACGATCTGGGCTGTTATATACCGGATAACGGATATCTGCTCAAGTGGGCCAGACAGGGCGTGCTTCTGCTCAATACTGTCCTGACAGTCCGGGCCCACGAGGCCAACTCCCACAGGGGACGCGGCTGGGAAGAGTTTACAGACGCCATTCTAAGGGCTGTCAACGAGCAGGACAGACCGGTCGTGTATATGCTGTGGGGAAGCCCGGCACAGGCCAAGGCGCCAATGCTGACAAATTCACGGCACCTGATCCTCAGGGCTCCCCATCCGAGCCCCCTGTCTGCCTACCGGGGATTTTTCGGATGCCGCCACTTCAGCAAGTGCAACGCCTTTCTGGAAAAGAACGGACTCCCACCGATCGACTGGCAGATTGAGAACCTGTAGATCCATGCAGGAATAATGTGCGTATCCTGAACCCACGCCCCGGAGTTTTTTTACCCGCGGCGTGGGATTTTTATTGACGCGACTTGTTTACATGTATACAATATTTTTATTAATGCGAAAATGATTATGATCCGGTTTCTTTTTTCGGAGCCGCAAATCTGATTTTTTTCAATATGGTGCCGTACGCCGCGCAGGAATCCGGATCCGCGGGCGGCGGTCCATGACCGCAGTACACTTTTTTCGAAAATCAGTGAGGATAAAAGGATGAAGAAAATTCCCTACGTAACCAAGGAAAAGGCAGAGGAAATTGCACAGCAGTATCCCACGCCGTTCTATCTCTATGACGAGAAGGGCATTCGGGACAATGCTCAGGCTGTAAAAGAGGCGTTTGCCTGGAATCCGGGATTTCGCGAATACTTTGCGGTCAAGGCGACCCCCAATCCCTATATCATGGATATTTTCCGTGATTATGGATTCGGATTTGACTGTTCTTCAATGGCTGAGCTCATGCTCTCCAATGCGGTCGGTGCGGGCGGACACGAGATCATGTTCTCATCCAACGACACTCCCGCGGAAGAGTACGCTTATGCCGCAAAGCTGGGCGCTATCATTAACCTCGATGACATCACCCACATTCCTTTTCTTGAAAAGATCCTGGACGGTAAGTTCCCGGAGACCATGTCTTTGCGCTACAATCCCGGCGGCGTCTTCCAGATGGCAAACGGCATCATGGACAATCCCGGCGATTCCAAGTACGGTTTCACAAAAGCCCAGCTCTTTGAGGGCTATCGGATCCTCCGTGACAAGGGGGTCAAACACTTCGGACTTCACGCTTTCCTGGCCAGCAACACGGTCTCCAACGACTATTATCCCGAATTGGCAGGCAGGCTTTTCGCGCTGGCGGCAGAGATCAAAAAGGAATTGGGGATTCACTTTGCTTTCATCAATCTCTCCGGCGGTGTAGGTATTCCCTACCGCAAGAGCGAGATCCCCAATGACATCCGTGTCATCGGCGAAGGGGTCCGGGAAAAGTATGAGCGCTTCCTGATTCCCGCAGGCATGGGCGATGTGGCGATCTATACGGAGATGGGACGCTTCATGCTCGCGCCCTATGGCGCCCTCATTACCCGCGCGATCCATTCCAAACATATTTACAAGGAATATATCGGCGTAGATGCCTGTGCCGCAAACCTCATGCGGCCTGCAATGTACGGCGCTTATCATCACATCACAGTCCTGGGCAAGGAAGACGCGATCTGCGACCACACCTATGACGTGGTAGGCTCCCTGTGCGAGAACAATGATAAGTTTGCCATTGACCGGGAGCTGCCGCAGATCGAAAGAGGCGACCTCCTCTTCATCCATGACGCGGGAGCCCACGGATTCGCGATGGGCTACAACTACAACGGACGTCTCTGGAGCGCCGAGCTGCTGCTGAAGGAGGATGGCTCCGTGCAGCAGATCCGCCGGGCCCAGACTCCCAAAGATTACTTCGCGACCCTTGACCAGACCCCTTACTATGCCAGGATGTTTGGCTGATTTCCGGCGGCTGATATTTCACGGACGGCGGAAGGGGAAAGCGATTATCAGAAAAAGGGAAAATGAATATATGGAAAAAAAGTATTTCTTTTTTGACATCGACGGAACGCTCACAGACCGGAAAACCGCAGAGATCGTTCCCTCCGCGATGGACGCGCTGAATAAACTGAGGGAAGCCGGACACTTTGTGGCGATCAATACCGGACGTGCCCATTATAAGGCCAGAAAATTCTTTGACCAGCACGGATTTGACAACATGGTATGCAACGGAGGCATGGGAATCGTCATCGACAGAAAGCTTGTTGAGAACAGGCCTCTCAATTTTGAAAAGGCACTCTGGCTCTACAATTACTGTCTGGACAATGGAATCGGCATCCTGGCAGCCATGGATGACTCAGAAAAAGTATATGCGAAAGACTTTACTTTTTATGACCAGATCGGGATCCGCCGTGAGCCCACGACTTACATTATAGACGCGAATTTCGACCCCGCTGATTTCGGTGCCATTTACAAGCTCTACACGGCTACTACCGATGAACAGCGCAAGAGCCTTCCTTTCCCTGAAGAACTGGGCTACGTGAATTTTGAGCCGGACTATACCATCGTCCAGCATGACGACAAGCGCGCCGGGATCTACCGCATGCTTGAACTGCTCGGCGTGGAGAAGCCCCTGCCCGGGTCTCAGAAAGTCATTGTCTTCGGAGATGACACAAATGATGAAGACATGTTTGCTCCCGAATTTTACAAGGTCGCCATGGGTAACGGACATCCCGACCTCAAGGCGATCGCGGACGAGGTGGCTCCCGACAATATTGACGACGGTATTTACAAAGTATGTGAAAAACACGGTTGGTTTGAAAAAGCAGACTGCTGATCAAGATACGGACAGTGTGACATTTCGTTCTGCTTTCAGTAAGAAGCAGGGCAAAAAGAGAACGGAAAGATGAATCTGTAATCAACTGATCACAAAAAATCCCGGTGGAAGGACGGCAATGTCCTCCTGCCGGGATTTTTTTGATGATCGGACTGCCCCGCAAAGACAAGCAGCTTTTTTGAGCGGTTCCGACTGCCCTCAAAGACAGGCAGCTTTTTTGAGCTGATCCGATTGCCTGCACAGGCGCCCTGTTTGAGCCGATGATCCGAAGTCCGGTCTTAGCGAAGGGATTCCGCATAAATCTCCCGCATCCGCTCGTCTGCATACCATGGAACAGAAGGATATGGAATTTTTTTATTGCGTCCCTTATAATGAAGGAAACAAATAACAGAACCGGTATGTTCCTCAAAGGATTGCATGCGAAGAAGACACATGGATCAGGTATAAAAAGAAATCAGAGGGATAGATGAATAAAAAAATAAACCGATATTACAGACAGTATAGAACAAAGCTGCGGACGCTTACTGCGCTTGCTGCCGCCTTTTTGCTGACTTCCCATATCTCGGGCGCGGTTTACCCCCTCGCAGCAGAAGGGAACCGGGCTCGTTTTTACGTATCCGGTTTTTCCGGAGAGGATGAGGGGGAGCTTCAGAATACCGGAGACGGGACTGATTTTGACAGCGGGGATCTTACACTTGATGAAAACCTGATGGAAGAGTATTTATACGATTCTACTCAGACAGAGTCTGCGGCAGCTTCTGCTTCAGAAAACGGACAGGAACTGACAGATGATGAGTTCTTCCCGGAGACCGGGCTGGAGCAGTCAGGGCAAGAGATTCCAGAGGTGTTGGCAGAAACAGAGCAGGAGCAGACAG
>JAUNEM010000209.1 GCA_030525515.1 Eubacteriales bacterium | reverse complement strand
TTAGGAAATACAATATCACAGGATTCCCTGCATTACATAGTCCGGAAAATCTTTTCCGAATCGAATTCGAGTCTTTTAAGGATCTTATTCCCGGTCATTTTCTGTCACCAGGGCAGGTCCGGCCGCACCTGACGGCGCTCGGCCATCAGCTCACGAGCTTTTTCCCAATCGGTCCCCTGTATGCGAAGGGAAGCATAGTAAAGACCGCCGGCGAGAGAATCTGTAATCGCGTCATTTCCCGGGTATTTTCTGTACAGCCCGCGAAGTTCGTCCAGCAATACATTTACATCCAATGATTTGTAGAAATACCTGACAGCATTTACCAGACTTTCAGCAAGCCATTCTGAAATCCCGATGTCCCCGGGTTCCTCTCTGTGTTCCTTACGCAGCTCATCCAGCAGGATGCCGGCTTTCTTTGGGTCAGTCTGATGGAGGATCACATGCAGCAACCTGTCGAAATCGTCTGCGTCCTCAGTGTCCCCGGCCAGTTTCCCGTGCAGCTTGCGAAGTTCGGAGAACAGTGTGCCGGCCCGCTCAGGTTCAGCGTGATTTTCGAACATGTGGAACAGGGCTAAGGCGGTCAGTATTGCAATCCCGGCTTCTCCCGGGTGCTCCGCCTGCAGGTCATGGAGTTCTTCCAACAAGGAACTTTCATTCAACGAATCCTTCAAATCCTTCGAATCCAGCGACATCAAATCCAGCGAATCTTTCGAATCCTTCGAATCCAGCGAGTCCTTCGAATCGGAGAACAGGGTGATGGCAATTTCCAGACTGTAGCCCAGCCAGAAGGAAAGATTATAATTCCCGGGCCACCTCCTGTGAAGCCTGCGGAGCTCTTCAAGCAGGACAGCAGCTTTCTTATGTTCAGTCTTACCGCATTGAGTAAAAGCATTGAACAAATCTTTGGCCAGCCGCAGTGAAGCCTCTTCGTTCCCGGATGCCTCTTTATGCCGCTTGCGGATTACATCCAGTGAGAAATGAGCATCTGTCGGCCCGGCTTTCTTTGGACAGCTGCGTGAAATATCAGCAACTATCTCCGGAGGGTTCTGTATAGAATACCTTCTGATCATCAGGCAGCTGCCGAACATTTTCGAAACAACAACATTCCCGGGCTGCTCCAGGTACAGGTTATAGAGTATCTCAACCAGAATTCTGACTTTATACCGGTTGCGCTGATTATAAATACAATTGTACAAAGCGCGTGCAAGAATTCCAGAGACCTCGGCATTCCCGGGCTGTTTCCTGTGCAGTTCACAGAGACTCTCAAGCAGTGTTTCATCTTTCATGGGCCATAGCTGATCGCAATAAATATTGAACAGCATTCTGGCGAGAGCTCCTGCAATCCCGGCATTTCCGGGCTGTTCCTGGTACAGCTCACGCAGCTCCTTTTGAAGGGCTGAAGCTCTGTTCCGATCAGTCTGATGATTGAAGGCATTGAACAGGCATCTGGCCAGCCTGGCTGAGATCTCGTCGTCCCCGGGTTTCTCCCTGTGCTGCGCACGGAGCTTGTCCAGCCTGCCGCTTTTCTCATCCATAGAGTCAATGAATTTCTTCTCTGTCACTTTTTTCTCCGCTCTTTCATATATATCGAAGTGCTTCTGCGCTGAGACACCCGAGGAGAAAGCCCGGAACGGATTTCTCCGATGGGATCACTGCAGGTTTGCGGCCCTTCGACGCAAACCTGCTGAGTGAAAAATATTGCATCAGCAATATTTTTCACTCTTTCTGACCATGCCGCTCGTTAGAGCGGCCCCGAGGAGAAATACGCGGAGGCGTTTTCTCCGATGGGATCAGCTACTTATTGTGTACCCTTCATAACACCCTCTTACCAATAACGGGATCACTTGATGATCTTCAGGCTCTTTGTTGCGCTCCAGGCGGAAATGTACTTCACATTGTTGACGGTCTTGCAGGCGCGGATCCTGACATAGTAGGTTTTTCCTTTGGTCAGGCCTGCGATTACCTTCGATACAGTGGATGCTCCCGCGGCAGTCACGGTCTTGTTCCCGCTTGCAAAGGTCTTGCTCGTGCTGTACTGGATCTCATAGCTTGTCGCCGTTGCGTTTTTGCCCCATTTGACGGTCATCTTTGAAGCGGCGCTGTTTGTCGCGGAAGAGATGGCAGGTCTGGCCACACGATAGACCGTCTGACTCTTCGACAGGGTGCTGTCGCCGGTGGACGCCTTCGCGACCACCTTGTAAATATACTTTGTCCCGTTTGTGTTGGCTTTTGTATCCGTAAAGGTGACAGTACTTCCGCTGGTGATAGTCTTGACCAGAGTCGAGTTGCGGTAGAGTTTATAGCCGTTTGCCCCGGTGACTGCCTTCCAGCTGAGCTTGATGCCGGTCGCCAGATTGGAAGCGGTCAGAGAGGCTGTCGCCGCAGGAACGACTTTGATGGTCAGGGTCTTTGAGGCGGCATTGTAGTTGGAAGTCGAGGCCGAAGCCGCTGTGATCGTGACTGTGCCGACTTTTTTCGCTGTGACTACTCCGGAAGAGTTTACAGTCGCGACCGCTGTATTGGAGGACTTATAGGATTTTGTTCCCTTATTTCCTGTGATGGTCACTGTTGCCGTCTTTCCGACAGCAACGGACGCCGCAGAGGATTTCGCGCTGATCGACTGGGCCGCCTTGTTGATCTTGAAGGTAACTGACCTGGTTCCTGTATAGTTTCCCTTGCCGGTGAGCGTCGCTGTCGCTGTTCCGGCGTTTATGTTGTTCTTATAAGAGGAGACGGTGTAATCTGTGCCGGCCTTCAGGACGGTTGATCCCGCCTTTACTGTGGGAGCGGGCGTCAGGGCTTTTCCCGTGTAGACAATGGACGACGAAAATGTGACCGAAAGGGTGCTGACCGCTATTTTCGGAAGCCTGGCGATGACGGCAGTCTCTTTTTTGCCGCATTCAGTGCAGGATCTTTCTTTTGAGCCCTCAGCTTGTATGGTTGCGGCTTTGGTGGTTTTCCAGGAAGACCACTTGTGATGGTGGGTCCCCGAAGCATCTCTGGAGATCCATTTTGTCCCTTCAGAAAATATGCTTTTATCTACATTGTTCCAGGAAGCATCGTTTTCCGGGAAATATACCTTGATATCGTGATCCAGGGGCTGATACCAGTAAAACTCCGGAGCATGCCCGTAAAAATCAATCGACTGCAGATTCGAACAGTCTGAGAACATTTCCCATCCGATATAGGTTATCCCCTCGTCGACGATGACTTTTTTGATGTCTGCTGCCTGGATATTTTCGCAGGAATAGGAATTCTCTTCTGTTTTTTCATCAGAAAGCCAGCCAATAGAGGAGTACGGAGAACCATTGTCATATAATTGTCCTGACCCGCTGATCCTCAGTGTCCCGTCTTCATAGAGTCTCCAGACAGCGTTCTGCCCGCAATTGCCGATGGCTGTGAATCCTGCGTATTCGTCCGCACCCTGCCCGGGCGCAGGAGGAATGCTTGAATCTTCCAATATGCTTTCCAACAGGTCACTGAGATCTCCGCCAAAGCCTTTTTCCTCAAAAATGATATTATTCTCAGGGTCAATGAAAAATACTGTTGTCGAATAAATCCACCCTTCCGGATCCCTGGTCCCGGTAATTCCTTCTATTGAGCAGAGGGCATCATATCCGTTCGCGCAGACCGCATAGGTTCCGGGAAGATCCGTCGGGAACTCACTCCCTATACGCGACAATGCAGTCTTCTGATCTTCAGAACTGCTGCACATATAGACATATACAAAATCAATGCCGTCAAATTCTTTTCCGCGAAGGGAATTGAGTGTCAGCTGAGCATTCGGACAATCTTCTTTAAAGAATATGAGTGCCTTGGCGCGCCCGTTCTGAGCCGCCGTGGATATAGTACGGCGGTCTGCAGTGATCAGAGTAAAATCCGGTGCCTTTCCCAGAATCTTAATCTCAAACCCGTATTTAAATTCTGAAAGCAGATATCGTGACGCAAATCCCGCATCCTGAAAATTGTCATCCGCGTTTTTGTGATCGAAAAAGTCTTTTACCCCGCGCAGGAAATAGGTATCGGTATTCCCGTTTTCATCCCAGGTGCAGTCGATCAGGTAATAAATGTTATCAATCTCCACAATATTCCAGGCATGTCCCAGACTGTCGGAGGTAATGACTCTGGCGTCGATCCCCGCCTCCAGGCAGAGCCGGTAGAACATGGAACTGTATCCCTGGCACACTGCCAGATGATTGATCAGCGCTCCATATCCGGTATAAGTCTCCGGATAATCATCCCGCACTCCATAATAGGTGTCATAGCCATATTCCACGTTCTCGGAGATATAATCATGGATCGCTTTGATCTTATCGTACACGCTTTTGGAATCGTCATTCAGGCCCAGACTGGAGACGAGGCGCACCGTCTCCCGGTCTGCCTCTTCCTCCTGAGAAGAGGTCGTGCGGTACTGAAAATGATATTCCAGCAGACGCATTTCGTCCGTTTCTTCAGGAGGGTTGCAGGTTGCTCCGAATCCTAAAACAGAGTACATCAGATAATCCCCGCCGCGGGGATCTCCGGTATGGGCATAAATGTCAGAGAAATGTATGAGATCCAGCTGATCATAGACTTCCTGAGGTATTTGAACAATAATACTCTCCTGCCTGGCCCGCTTCCGCCTCGATAATGTCCTGCGAAGCTTCAGATCCATTCC
>JAUNEM010000208.1 GCA_030525515.1 Eubacteriales bacterium | reverse complement strand
TTAAGTTATAGACAGTAATTGCCGCATTTGGCAATTTATTTATAGAAAGGAAACCTTCAATGTGGATTGCTGATGCATGGAAAGATTACGAAGTAATCGATACTTCAAGGGGAGAAAAGCTCGAGCGGTGGGGACAGTACAGGCTGATCCGTCCGGATCCTCAGGTCATCTGGGACACCCCCCGGGGAAAAGAATGGAAAAAGCCCAACGCCCATTATCACCGCAGCAAAAAGGGCGGCGGAGAATGGGAGTTTTTCGATCTGCCCGATGACTGGTGCATCCATTACGGCAGCCTGACTTTCCGGCTCAAGCCCTTCAGCTTCAAGCACACCGGACTCTTTCCCGAGCAGGCCGTGAACTGGGACTGGTTCTCAGCTCTGATCCGCGAACGGATCAGTCAGGGTTCCCCGGTCAGTGTACTGAACCTGTTCGCCTACACCGGCGGAGCTACTGTGGCAGCCGCGGCCGCGGGGGCCAGGGTTACCCATGTTGACGCCTCCAAGGGTATGGTCGGCTGGGCCAAAGAGAACGCTCAGCTCTCCGGCTGCGCCGACGCCCCGATCCGCTGGCTTGTTGACGACTGCGGAAAGTTTGTGGAGCGCGAGATCAGACGGGGAAATCATTATGACGCCATCATCATGGATCCCCCCTCCTACGGAAGAGGCCCCAAAGGTGAGATCTGGAAGATTGAAGACAGCATCTTCCCCTTCCTGCTCAGAGCCGCCCTCCTGCTGTCGGACAAGCCCCTCTTCTTCCTGGTCAATTCCTATACGACCGGGCTGCAGCCCGCTGTCCTCAGCTATATGCTGCACACTGTACTCGACCCCCTTCACAAGGGAAGCGTGGAGGCCGGCGAAGTCGGACTTCCCGTCTCCGGCAACGGCCTGGTCCTGCCCTGCGGCGCGGCGGGCAGATGGGTGGCCGACACCTGATTCAAAAATCGCGCCCGCGGATACCGCGCGGCAGAGATTCAAGACCCGCCCGCGGCTGTAACTGACGGTAAAGGAATAAGGCCCGCCCTAGGCTATAACTGCACGGTAAAGGAATAAGACCCGCCTGCGGCTATAACTGCACGGCAAAGGAATAAGACCGCCTATATACTAAGCTTCAAAAATAAAACCGGCCTTCCGGGATATGTTTTCAAAACATTCTCCCGACGGCCGGTTTTTCCTTTTTTTCTTACTTCCACTCGTTGCGGACACGATTTGCTTCTTCGCTGAGCTCGATCCGGTCTCTGATCTGCAGCATTCTGCGGTCGAGCTGGTTGATCAGGTCAGCGCTGTATCTAAGCTCCTCGACGATCGACTCCGCGTTTTTGATTTCCTTTTTATATTTCATGTTGTGTTCGACACTTGCCCAGAAATCCATGGCAATCGTGCGGAACTGAAGCTCCACCCTCATGTACTTCTTTTCCTGCATGAGGAAAATCGGAACCTCTATGATCAGATGAAGACTTCTGTAACCATTCTTTTTGGGATGGGCGATGTAGTCCTTCTCCTGAATAATCTTGACATCGTCCTGGGCGGCAAGGCTGTCCCTGATGATATAAATGTCATCGATAAAGGAACAGACCACGCGCAGTCCTGCGACATCTGTCAGATACTTTTCGATGTTGCTCACAGAGAAAGGAATCTTGCGGGATTTCAGCTTTTCGTAAATACTCACCGGCTTTTTGAGCCTGCACTTGATGGACTCGAAGGGATTTCTCTTCTTTTTGAGAGCGACCTCCCTGTTGAGGATCTCGAGCTTGGTCCTCATCTGGGCAAGGGCGCAGTCGTAGTACATCATCAGGATGTCAAAATCCTCCAGCTGGCCCGTGAGCTCCAGGACACGGTCGATATCCTCCTGAGAGATTTCCTTCATCTCGAGCGTGCGGATCCTCACATGACCGGTTCCGCGATAGTCCGGCCCCTCCATATCAGGATCGGATTCGCTTCTCACAGTCTTCACAGGGCCCGAGTCTCTGAATGTCACTGCCGCAGTTCCCTGCTTTCCCTGCTTTCCTGCGCCATGTTCCGGAGCCAAAGCCTGTCCCGGCTCTTTTACTGCGTCGTCTTCCGTGCCGTTTTTACTCAGAGCCTCTTTCCCCATATTTATTACCTCCCAGTCATTTCCCCAGAAAATGCAAAAGTGTCCGATCCCTCATAAAGGAATTCGCTCCGTAAAGATATAAAATCTTTGTGGGCTTGTACTTGCCGATCAGTTTTTCGATCCGGTCAGAGCATTTGGACGGATGGATCAGAACGATGTTTTCAAAAGAAGAGACAAACCTGGGCACAATGCAGTCCGCCTCCCGGTCCCCGATCACGAAGAGAGTCTCCTCATTGACAGCTCCGGTGTGGATGATCGTGAGCGGTCTCTCCCCTCCGAAAAAGACATCGAACTGATTCTCTGTGTCAACAGCGTTCCGGTCATACAGTGAACCATAGGAGATGTTGCTCTCCCCGTCCACCCTGTAATAAGGTTCCTCTGTCTCGGGAACGTATATTTCGATCCGTTCTCTTTTTGATTTCAAAAGACGCTGGAGAAGAGTCCCGTCTGCCGCCAGTTTCCCCCGGAACCGGTCCGACAGCAGGTAACACAAGTCCCGGCTTTGAGGAACTTCAGATCCCATGCCTTCAATGGCTTTATTCGAGGCGTATCTGCACCCCCAGCCCGTGAGATAAATATCCGTGGCATAATAAAGCTTTTCACCCGCGTGAAGGGAGAAGACTTCCAGAAGATCGATCCAGTTCAGTTCCGAAGGCATGGCTCCACGGATCATCTTCAGATCCTCCGCCTGATTCCGCACCCGTATTTCCGCGGGTATATAGCCGGACTGAACACAGGCGGCGGAAGGAATCAGCATCATATACTGGGAGATATCCGGATGGGCTTTGGCGACAGCCCCGATCCCCTCGGAAGCCAGAGCGATTTTTTCTACATCCGGGACCGCCGGCAGCTCCATCATCCGTTGGTCTTCACAGCGGTAAACACCGTGGCGCAGGTCCCTCTTCATATCCGAATACAGTAAAAAAAGACTTGCTGCCGTCAGAAACAGGAAGACAAAAACAAAGACACTGCCTGCAGATACACGTCTGCGGGAAGGCCTTCCGGCGGGTCTCGCCTCGTACTCCGCCTCCTCCTCAGAGGAATATTTCATGTAATTATCTGGTGTTTTTTTTTCAAAAGCCATCTCGGATTCTCTTTCATCATTTACCGTCTTTTTCAGAGGAATCAGTATCCTGCTCGTCCAGCATATGGCCGTCCGAAGTTCTCCCGTTCTTCAAATCATAGATGCCCAACAGCTGGTTCTGAGCCCAGTAAGGATAAAATTCTGTCTGCAGGTGGACGCCGTCGCCCGCGTACATGTCGCTGTGCTCTTCGATCAGCCCGGCATTGTCGATAAAAGGAATTCCCTTCTCGCTGCACATCTTCCTCAGCGCCTCACTGTACTCGGGGATCTTTCCCCAGACGGGAACTCCGTCTACAGCTTCATCGGTCGCGGGAATGATAGAGTTGACGAAAATCTGAGCATCGGGATTCTCTTTCCGGAGCTCATCAATCTTTTCGCTGAACGCTTTCGCATACTCTTCAGCCGTCTGCCAGAAGCCGATGCCAATATCATTGATACCGTAACTGAGAAAGATATAGCGGGGTTTGAGTTCCTTGACCGACTCCATCCGGTCGGAGATGGCAAGGATCGTATCTCCGGCTTCCGCAAGAACCCTCTCAGACGGAAGATAGCCGAAGACATCGAAACCGACAAAACGGGAGTCCCCCAGAAGAACATAGTCTTCGAACTGATCCCAGACACCGTCTTCCTCCAGGGTCCGGCGATACTGTTCCCTTTTATCCACGTAGGCTTTGCGTTCCTTTTCCCGGGCATACTCAGCCCTTCTCAGATCAATCGTATATTCCATTTCCGAGGGAGAGCGCTGATCAAGAGAATCAAGATAGTCCCTGCCCTTCTCTATCTCCGTCGGGACATGAACATAGCTTATTCCCTCCGCTGAAGACTGAGTGGAAGCGTCAGAAGAGACAGCCGCTCCGGCCGCCGCACTCTCTCCGGCAGCCACCTCATCGGATGCCGGGGCCGCAGGATCGGCGGTTTCCGCAAGAGCTGTTTCATCAGCACCTGTTCTTCCGGACGCGGAACCTGCATCTGATCCCGCAGTCACTGCAATCGGATCAGCCGTATTGCCGGCTGCCGCGGCAGCATTTTGCTCCGTGCTGTCCGGAACCGCTTTTGTCCCTGCAGAACTGCCGCGGCGCCCCGCCGCAAGGCGGAAAACAACCACAGCCGCAGCCACAAGTATGATCATGGTGATAAGAAGGCGGTACCTGCCGCCTCTGCGTCTTTTTCTTCTCATCGCACTCCAAATTCAAATGCCGGGCCGGCTTTTTTCAGTCTTTTTTTCACATTGCGGCGGGGCGGACCTCATCTGTCCTGCCCTGCCTGTGAATCCGGCGGAACAGACCGCATCCGGTCCTGCCCTGCCTGTGAAAAAAGCCCCGCCGTAATTGCTCGGCGGGGCCTAATAATATCGTAATTGATCATCCTGCGGATCCGGGGGATCACAGGACTAGCTCATTACATATTGCGAATCTGCACTTGTCAACAATGCACCGTATTAGTCCAGAACGGAAGCAACACGGCCGGAACCGACAGTGCGGCCACCCTCAC
>JAUNEM010000207.1 GCA_030525515.1 Eubacteriales bacterium | reverse complement strand
GGACCGGATCGTGTTCATGGAAAACAGACGCAACGGCTTTCCCGGATATCTGAAAAAGCTGCAGGCGGACACACTCGGGCAGGATACGGCAGGCATTTCGACCAGGCCGGGCTGCCGCTCCGCGGCCATTGTCATGAACGCTAACCCCTTCACACTGGGGCATCTGTATCTGGTGGAAAAGGCCTGCGCGGAGAACGATCTGGTTCATCTTTTCATAGTCAGCGAGGACGCCTCTCTGGTACCTTTTTCCGTGCGCAAAAAGCTTATCATGGAGGGCACTTCCCACCTGTCCAATATCGTATACCATGAGAGCGGTCCTTACGTGATCAGCAATGCCACCTTCCCCAGCTACTTCCAGAAGGACGAGACGGCCGTAATCGAAAGCCACGCATGGCTTGACCTGCGTGTATTTACCAGGATCGCCCAGGCAGTCGGAATCCGGACACGCTATGTGGGAGAGGAGCCTGCCAGCCTGGTCACCGGAATCTACAACCGCATCATGCAGGAGGAGCTTCCCAAGGCAGGAATCTCCTGCTGCATATGAAGCAGATTGGCGGGAGTCAGTTCCTTTTTTCCCCGGATGCACCTGCCTGCTGCCGCGCAGAA
The DNA here is from genome assembly GCA_030525515.1 of Eubacteriales bacterium. GTDB lineage: Bacteria > Bacillota > Clostridia > Lachnospirales > Lachnospiraceae > CAG-791. The sequence goes on along the minus strand of JAUNEM010000207.1, from coordinate 4,097 downwards.
AACACCGAAGGTAAAAATGATTCCCTTGTGCGTGTTGACGCCGCCGGTGCATCCGTACATGGCTTTCTCCGCCTCCATACCGGTTCCCCGAAGCGACCGGAAAAGTTCTTCCGGACTTCCCTGCTCCTGTATTCCTCTCTCCGCCATAAACGCGAAAAAAGGGCGCAGCGCCTCAGCACTCCGCCGAAAAGTATCGACATCCATATCTGTATGCGCGCCGTTCGAGTAGAGATTGACCAGACCGGGTTTGGGCGTGGTGACCACTTCCTCGATCAGTGCTTTCCACGCCAGGTGTCCGATCGTTTCCGCGGTACAACTCAATGGAATGTTTCTGTCTGTCACGTTTTATCCTTTTCCCTTTTAGAGTTTTTCGTTTTCTTCATTCTCCGCCCCGCACTGTTCAGGGCAGCGCCCCGGCGTCCTGCTGTCATCGGATGCCGCTTTTCTGCCTTCATCAGCGCACAGATGCCGCCTCATAGCTGCCCCCGGCGTCCTGCTGTTCAGGGCTGCCCCCCGGCGTCCCCTTTTTCAGTAGATGGTCTGCGCAAGAGGCAGAACTCCGTAAAAGAGGATTCCCATGAGCGCGGACAGTCCAATGACCTTGGGAACACTCCACTTGTATTTTCTCAAAAGAACCATCATGACAGCACTGATCAGGATGGAAAAGATGAGGAGACCCCCGTCCGAAAAATACGTGTCTTTGCCCAGTGTGACCAGCACCCCCAGAAGCATGGCAATGCAGACCGGTTTGACAAACTTCATGACCGTACGCATCACGGCACTGTCCTTGAATTTCTCAAAGAAAATCGCGATGACCAGTGTCAGCGTGAAGGCAGGGGTGAGCACCCCGAGGACTGCCACCAGGCCGCCAAGGGTTCCGGCTGTCTGGGTGCCGGTAAATGTCGCGCAGTTAACCCCGAGGGGCCCCGGTGTCATCTCCGCGATCGCGACCAGATTGGCCAGATCACGCGCGGTCATCCAGCCGTGGCTCTGCATTTCCTCGAGAATAAGGGGCACCATGGACATACCGCCGAAACTGGTAAAACCTATTTTCATAAATGAAAAGAAAAGCTGCAGGTAGATCAATTGTTTTCCCCCTTGATAATTGTTTCGGCATCGTCCTTAATTCTTTTTCCCGCAGCGTGGTAAACAAGCGCGATGCCCGCCGCTGTCAGAACAAGGACAATGTTGCTGACGCCCAGAAGGTACAGGGCAAAGGCCGCCCCCAGGATCACAAAGGCCATCCGGGTTCGCAGAACCTCCTGTCCGAGCGACAGGGCTGCACTGCCGATAATCGGAATCACCGCCGCCCGGATTCCCGTCAGGGCTGCCATGACCCAGTAATTGTTCTTGAAGCTGTTGTAAAACATTGTCACGATCGAAAGAATAATGATTGCAGGGCACGTGATCCCCAGAACGGTGCAGATTCCGCCGATCACACCGCCCACATGATATCCGAACAGCATGCTGATGTTGGTGATCATGATCCCGGGAACTGATTTGCCGACAGCGACCATCTCGACCAGTTCCTCCTTGGTGATCAGGCTTCGCTTGTCCACAAATTCCTGCTCCATCTGCGCCAGAATTGCCCATCCGCCCCCGAATGTGAAGCAGCCTATTTTAAAGAAAACCAAAAACAACATGATTCCGGTTCGCAGTGCACTCTCTTTTTTCACACGCTCTTTTTTCATAGGTGTTTTTCCCATTTCACAAACATATAAGATATATGATCTAAACCCGTTTTGCTTCGCCTGCTTTATGGTTGCTTCTTTGTTTAAAGACTGTAAAGCTGCTCCGCTGATTTCCAATTGCTTTGCTGCTTTATGATTGTTTCTTTGCTTTAAAAATGCTTCGTCTGCTGATAATTGCGCCGCCGCTTTCTAGTTGCAGTTTACCCTTTTCTGTATATGTTCAAAAATATATTTTTCCATATGCTCTCCATAGATAATATCTATGGAAGAAAAAGGAACCCATTCCTGTAGGTTTTTTAATCCCGGACCCATGCTTTTCTTATGAGGGACAAGCTGCGGTTAAGCGCAGTCCCGCCCGCATCGTTTGACATTGGCAACAATGTGATCGGGCAGGGGCAATGCCGTCTCAGTCGAGTCCCTTGATTTTTGCGATCACCGCATAGATGATAAATGCCGTCATGTTGCAGATGACAATGCTGGCACCTGTCGGAGTCGCGTAAAGATAGGAAATCACAAGTCCCAGAACCAGGCAGACGACGGAGACGATGGCCGAGCTGATCATGACGCTGCGGAAAGTCCGGCACAGACGCATCGATGTCATTGCCGGAAAAACGACCAGACTGGAAATCAGCAATGATCCCATCATGCGCATGCCGATCACGATCACAAGAGCGGTCAGTAGGGCGATCAGGGAGTTGTAGGTTGCCGCCGGTATCCCGGTTGCCTGCGTGAAGTTTTCATCAAAAGTAACCGCAAAAATGCGGTGATAAAAAAAGGCAAACAGGGCCAGCACGACCAGGGACACGAGGACAGTGATCCACACGTCGCTGCCGGACATGCTCAGGATGCTTCCGAACAAGTAGTTGTATACGTCCGTATTCATGCCGGTGGTCATGGAAACCACCATGACGCCGACCGCCAGGGCTCCCGTGGAGATCAGCGCGATCGCGGAGTCTCCCTTGACGTGGCTCGTCTCACGCAGCCGCAGCAGAAAAAATGCCGCAGCGACTACTACAGGAATCGCCACCAGAAGCGGTGCCGCATTCATGGCGGAAGCAATCGCCAGGGCGCCGAAACCCACATGAGACAGCCCGTCGCCGATCATGGAATAGCGCTTGAGCACCAGTGTGACGCCCAGAACCGCGGCGCACAGGGCAATCAGCGCTCCCACCAGAAGAGCTCTCACCATAAACGGATAGGAAAACATTTCTATAACTAAATGGAACAATTCTCAGCCCTCTTTTTCTGCCGGTCACTCAGATTCCTTCAGATTCCTTCCCGGATGATTTCTCTGATGCTTGCCCGGACTCTTTACCGGATGATTTCTCTGATATTTTCCGCGCGTCTGCCGCGGCTTCCCCGCCTTTTGTCAGTTCCGGCGCTGTACCCGTTGCTGCGACAGGTCTCTTTGCAGTTTCCTCTGCCTCTGCCGGCTTTTCCGGCTTCGCTGTCTCTGCTGTCTCTGCTGCCTCTGCCGGCTTCGCGGATGCCGCCTTCCCGGACCTGATCCGTCTGGAGGATTTTTTTCCGGACTGCACTCTGACCTGTCGCTCGGTCTCAGTGGGCTCCGCCTCCTCGCGGGGAGCGGGACGGCCCAGGCGGTTGGGGAAATCATGTTTCCACATGGGAGCCGCGCTGTCTCCCAGGAATTCGTGATAGACCGCGCTGCGCAGATACTCCTTCTGTGTTCCGAAAAACAGCTGTCCCTCCTGTCCCAGATGCAGGATATGGGAGGCATAACGAAGGGAGGCGTCGATATCGTGGGAGACCATGATCACGGTGAGCCCGGTCGTTTCGTTGATGCGGGCGATCTGGGCGTACAGGCTCCTGGTCGCGACAGGATCCAGGCCCGATACGGGCTCATCCAGCAGGATCAGCTTGTGGGCGGCGCACATGGCGCGCGCCAGCAGGACCCTCTGCTGCTGGCCGCCGGAAAGATCGCGGTAGCACTGATCCTGAAGGTCCAGAATCTCCAGAGCCTCCATCTTTTCACGGGCCCTCTCTTTTTCCACATGGGAATAAAAAGGCCTCAGTCCCATCCTGTTGAGGCAGCCGGACAGAACGACCTCCCTGACACTGGCCGGAAAGTCCTTCTGAATCTGGGTCTGCTGGGGAAGATAGCCGATTTCGGTCGCCCTCAGGCCCTCGCCCATCTCTACCCTGCCTGCGGATGGTTTTTTCAGGCGTAAAAGTCCTTTGATCAGGGTACTCTTGCCGGCGCCGTTCTCACCGATGATGCAGAGATAATTTCCTTCCTCGACACTGAAGTTCAGATTGCTGACCACAGTGACGCCATCATAGGCAAAGGACAGGTTTTCACATTTGAGTAAGCTCATTCTTTTTCTATTCCTCTATGTCTTCTTTATCTTCCGGATCTTTGTCCGCGTCCTGTCGTGCGCGTCCCGC
>JAUNEM010000043.1:9294-17622 GCA_030525515.1 Eubacteriales bacterium | reverse complement strand
AAAGAAACGGCGGAAAATGCCGGAAAACGAAAGAATCGGCAGAGAGTGCCTGAGGCGGGAAGAGAATAAAAACGGCAGAGAACGGCAGACGGGGCGGAGGTTGTATTTTTGCAGGAAAGCAGAGATGTAGAGTGGGGGCTTGCGCAGAGTCTGAAGAAGCTCGTCATCGAAAAGCCTTTTGAGAAAATAACGATCAAGCAGATCGCGGATGGCGCCGGAGTCATCCGTGTGACTTTTTATAACCATTTTCAGGATAAATATGACCTGCTCGCGTGGATCGTGCGCAGGGATATTTTCGACCCTGTCAAGATACTGCTGTCCAACCTGATGTACCGGCAGGCCCTGATCCTGATCTTTACTAATCTCCGCAGGGACAGGGAATTTTATATGAAAGTGGGGAAGATTACCGGGCAGAACTCTTTTGCGGAGATAGTGGAGGAATGCGCCGGGCGTCTGATCCTCGAGCTGCTCCAGGAATATGGCACGGCCGGAAGCAGCAGGATCCATCCCATGATGACTCCGGAATATATTTCCAGATATTACGGCAATTCCATGTGCTATATCATGCTTGACTGGATCAGAAACGGGATGCAGACGCCGCCCGAGGACATGGCGGACATTTATATGCATCTGGGAACGCATTCCATTCAGGATCTGCTGAAAGAGGATTAATACTACGGCGCTCGCAAATGTCCGCAAGACCGGATATGCCTGCATATCCGTCTTTGCGGCCGCTTGCTCGCTGTTTTTTTGTATGAATAAACGACGCGCTGCTTCGCGCGTTCCGCGCTCATGCATCGCTCCACCCATTCGGAATCCGCACATTTTGCCCCTGTACCAGGTGCAAAATGGCTTCTTCCTCATGTGTGGGCGCTCGCAAATGTCCGCAAGACCGGATATGCAGGCATATCCGTCTTTGCGGCCGCTTGCTCGCTGTTTATTCAGGATATACATACGGGGCGTTTTGTATATTGACCTTTAACAGCGGACTCTATTTGGATATTTTTTTTGACATGTGTTTTTATTAAAGTAGATAGATGTAAATGAGAAATCCGGGATCAGCACCCGGTTTTTTATTCTTTAAATATTCTATGAATATGAAGGTGAAAGAAGAGGTTTCGTGAAAATGAAGAGAAAACAGTTTCTGGCGCTCATGCTGACAATCGCCCTTGCGGCGGGCACAAATACGACCGCGGTCACTTCGATGGCGGCTCAGAGAGCGGCTTCATTGTCAGCCTTGCAGGGGGCGGCGGGTCAGACCGCTGTGCTTTCCGCGGCAGATGAGGACGGGGAGGATTCGGATTCTTCAGTGCTGGAGCAGGCGATCAGGGAGACCATCGGAAAAGTATCATCCGGGGCGGCTAAAGAGGAGACGGTCTATGTTTTCGCGGATCCATATGGAAACCAGCGGGATATCATCGTGTCCAACTGGCTCAAAAACCCCGAGGGAAAAGACAGGCTGGAGGATTATTCCGACCTTCAGGACATAGAGAATGTCAAGGGCGATGAGACCTTTGACAAAAACAGCGGCGGAATCGTCTGGAATGCCGGCGGCAATGATATTTACTATCAGGGAAAGACTTCCCGCCAGGTTCCCGTGACCGAGAAGATCACCTATTATCTGGACGGTAAGGAGATCGCGGCGGACCAGCTGGCCGGTAAGAGCGGAAAGGTCAGGATCCACATCGACTATACCAACAATATGAAGTACAAGGATGTGTATGTGCCTTTCGCGGCAGTGACCGGCATGGCTTTCGCCAATGACACGGCCAGGAATGTCAAGGTCGACAACGGTTCGATCGTCACTGAGGGCAAAAATACCATGATTGTGGGCATGGCTTTCCCCGGGCTGGAGGACAGCCTGAAGACCGTGCGCAGCCAGTCCAAGGAAATCGTCAATAAGATCGATGACGAGGACAAGCAGAAGCAGCTGGACAGGATCGATGATCTGGATATTCCCGGAAGCGTCGACATCACGATGGACGCCGAAAACTTCAAGATGAGCACCTGCCTGACCATGGTCTTCTCAAACCTTTTCGAGATGGAGGAAGAGGACAATCAGAAGTTCGATGAGGATCACCGGGATGCCTTCGATGAGATGGACGAGAAGGTCGCGGACCTGGAGAAGGACGGCGACGATCTGGCGGACGGCACCCAGGAGCTTGTGGACGGCGTGCAGGAGGCCAAGGACGGCACCGAAGAGCTCTACGATGGAACGGAGAAGCTGGCGGACGGAATCGAGGAATACACTGACGGCGTGGGTCAGGTCGATGAAGGCGTACAGGAGCTCGAGAAGGGTGTAAAGAAGCTGACCGGAAACAACAGCACGCTGAAAAAAGGTATGGGAGATCTGTCCAAAGGCTCGAAGGCACTGGATCAGGGTGCAGACACTCTGAATACAGGTGCCGGGAAGCTGGCCGAGGGCATCAAGACCTATACCGACGGTGTGGGACAGGTGGACAAGGGCGCTGCGGACCTGGCCAAGGGAACTACGGAACTCACCGCGAATAATGAGAAGCTGGAGACCGGGACAAAGGATCTGGCAGAAGGAGTCGGAGCTCTCGCCAAGGGTGCGTCAGATCTGAACCTTGGAGTCAGTGAACTCAATAAAAATAACGATAGTCTGAACCGGGGGATCTCATCGCTGGTCACCGGAATGGGCACCCTGGGCACAGGGGCGGAGACCCTGAAGTCGGGATTGTCCACACTGGGCGGAAACCTTGAGGTCTATACCGGCGCTGTCGCTTCCGCCAGCGATGGTCTGAGCGGTGCCAAAGACGGCGCCCAAACCCTCAGGGAGGGAACATCTTCTCTGGCGGATGACGAAGAAGGGCTTCCCGCCTATGTGGACGGTGTGAACACTCTGATCGACAGGGTCGGGTCAGTCACCGGCGCCGTGAAATCGCTCGGGGACGGGGCTTCCAGGGTCAAAGACGGAGTCAGCAGTCTGGCAGGAGAAGTCGGAGAGCTGGGCAGCGGTGTGGAATCCGCCGGAAAAGCCGCGGCTTCCGCGGCGGAGCACGCGGGGACTGCAGCCGGCCACGCGGGAGCAGCGGCCGGCCATGGCGAGGACTTTATTGAAAAAACCAAATCCGCGAAGGACACGATTTCCGATGCTTCTGAAAAGGCTCAGGGAGTGATCGATGCCGCTGAAGAGCTGGAAGATTCCGCCGGTGAAGTGGAAAAGGCAGCGGATTCTGCCGGCAGCGCAGCTGACAAGGCCAAAGAAGATGTCTCCGGAGTAAAAGAAGCAGCGGACGGAAAGATCAAGAGCGCCGGTGAATCCATTGATTCCGCAAAGAGCGCTGTCGACGACATCTCTTCCCCGATCAGCGGCCTCAAGGAAGCCATCCCGAATACTATGGAGGAAATAGACGAGCTCGATACATCAGGAGATGTGGAAATCTCCAAAGACGCGATCAGGGACGCGATCGAAGAAGCGATCGGAGATAAATTAGACGGAGTCGAGGGTATCGACAAGGATGCGATCATCAGCAGGGCGGCTGATGCGGCAGCGGAAGAGGCGAAAGATCAGGCCGGGAACTCTCTTGGGGAGATCAAGGGAAGACTCGAAGACGCGAATGAAAAAATCAAGTCTGCCAACGACGCGATTAAAGGGCAGAATGATGACATCAAGGCTTTTGCCGATAAGGCGGATGATGCCGAAGGAAGTATGCAGGAGAAGATCAGCAATGCCAGGGACAAGCTTGACAGCGCGGATTCCGATGTGGAAGAGGCCGGCAAGGCAGTCGCGGACGCGGCAGAGACGGTCAAGTCCGCCGCCGACTCCCTCGCGGATGCGGCGGGGACGGTGAAAGACAAAGCTTCCGGAACAGGAGAAAAAGCCGGGAATGTAAAGACTGAAGCCAATAAGTTCAAGAGCGCGGCTTCCGCGGCGGACAATCTGTCCGCTGAAGACCTGAAGGAAGATGTGGATGATCTGAAGGATGACGCCGGGACTCTCAAAGAAGATGCCGGCAAGATCAAAGGAGCTGCTGAATCGATCGCTGCCGCAGGTGAGAAGCTGGGAAGCGATGAGACAAAGGAACAGATCAATTCACTCAAGGACGGCGCCGGCAAGGTCAGCGACGGACTCGATGATCTTTACGATGTCCTCAGCGGGAGCAAAGACCAGCTGGATAACATGAAAAAAGGCGGGTCCGATCTCAGGAGCGGAGTCAAACGTGTCGATGAAGGCGTAGACAAACTCTATGCTTCTCTCTATGAAGGCAGCGATGACCATCCGGCACTTGCGGATGTTCTGTCCAAGCTTAAATCCCAGAATGACCATTTGACAGACGGCGTCACAAAGCTTGAAGACGGCGCTGACCGGCTGGCCGAGGGAATCTCGGAAGCAAATGCCGGTTCTGTCAAGCTCCAGGGAGGCATCAAGTCTTACACGGAAGGTGCTGTGGAGATTGGAAAGGGCGCGGAGACCCTCTCCGGCGGGGCAGCAGCTGCACAGGAGGGCGCCGATCAGGTCTCTTCCGGTGTAACAGAGTATCTCGCAGGAGCACAGAAGGTGAACGAGGGCGCAGCGGCGCTCGCGCAGGGAAGTGCCGTGCTCAACAAGAATTCCGCCGATCTCAACAGCGGAGCCGGGACTCTGGCCTCCGGAGCCGGGACGCTTGCATCAGGAGCGTCCTCTGCCAGCGCGGGCGTTTCAACCCTGAACTCCGGCCTTCTGAAATATCTCGACGGAACAGAAGAGATCAAGGACGGCACAAAGGAACTCGCGAACGGTACAGGAGAGCTGAACGACAACTCCGGCAAACTCAATGACGGTGCCGGCGAGCTGCTGGACGGCGTGGGCGAGTTCGTGGACGGCATGCAGGAGATGCTGGACGGCTGCATAGAGCTCAACGACGGAGTGATCGAGTTCAGAGAAGACGGAATCCGCAAAATGGCCGAGATCTACAGGAACAATATCAAATCCCTTGACGACAGCCTGATGGAGATCAAAGAGGCCGCCAGGACCTACAAGACCTTCAGCGGCGCCCTGGACAACACGGACAACAACGTGAGATTTATTATCAAGACTGACAGCATAGAGAGCGACGAGGACTGATACTGAGTTTATTCTTCAAATATCACACCCTGATCACACCCCGATTCGGGGTGAGGCAGGCAATTGCTGATGATCACACCCCGATCCGGGTGTAGCAGGTAATTGCTGTTGATCACACCTGGCGGGGGTGACAGGCAATCTTTCATAATACGGGAACAGGTTATGGACGTTCATACAGTGTATATCATATTGATTTCGCTGTCGCTGGCTCTGGGAATTTACGGAGTCGTGGTACAGCGCGGGGCAAATCTGGTCAGGCTCGATTTCCGCATGAGCCTGATGGCTGTGATCTGGGCTCTCTTTGAACTGACGGCAGCCCTGTCCGGCTACGGGATAGGGATGTGGATCCTCCAGTTTGAGCTGTCCAGAGAGAGCAGCACCTTCTGGTCCCACATGTTTGCGGGAGCTATTTTTGTCGCGATCGGCGTGCGCATGCTCTTTCTGGCTTTCCACCAGAAAACATTCCTGGAACACAGGATGGAAAATGTGGATATCCGGGCGGATGTTCTGCTCTCGCTGCACTTGTGCGTGCACAGCCTTTGCGCGGGTATAGCTTGCGGGATCCTGCGCCTGCGCCTCCCGGTCCTGCTGGGAGCACTGTTTGTTATTTCCGGTGCTTTCGCTGTGGGCGGATACATCACAGGCCGGGCCTGGGGAGCGGAGCCCTGCGAAAAAGCCTATGCCATCGGGGGCATCCTGCTCTGTGTGACTGGACTGGCTCTGCAGGTACTGCGTCTTAGAGCATAATATGCAGCAAAAAATATTGTCACAATAATATATTGTCACAAAAAAACTCCTGTACCTGCCGGATGGCCGGCGGCACAGGAGTTTTCTTTTTGCTCATGTTACTGATTTTACTGAGATTTGCTGCCGGGCTTCGATGCGAAAAGCTTTGGAGCCTTACCGCAGTCCGGGTCAACCGGACGCGGCAGAAAATCTCTTTTATCATTTCCTGTCAGATCAGGAGAAGATGGCTCTCTCTGTCAGATCAGGAGAAGACGGTTTTCCCGGTCAGAACTTTCCCTGTCAGATCAGGAGAAGATGGGCTTGATCGCCTCGGAGAGGGCATCCTTCTCAGCCTGTGCGGCAGCGAGGTCTTTGCCCAGGGTGGTGTAGTAAGCCTTGATCTTGGGCTCTGTGCCGGAAGGACGAACCATGACCTTGGCGCCGTCCTCAAGGACATAGGAGAGGACGTTTGCCTTGGGCAGGCCGGTCTCTTCGGGCTTCGCATAGTCAGTCACGGACGCAACCTTGAGGCCGCCGAGCTCTGCGGGCGGATTCTCGCGCAGTCCTGCCATGATGCCTGCCATCTTGTCCATGCCGGAGAGGCCGGGGAACTCGACGGTGTCGATCTTGTTGAGGTAACGGCCGTACTTGGCATAGATTTCCTCAAGGCGCTGCTTGATGCTGGATCCGATGCTGCGATAGTATGCGGCCATCTCGCAGATGAGCATGGAGCCGATGATGGCGTCTTTGTCGCGGACATAAGGACCTGCCAGATAGCCGTAGCTCTCTTCGAAACCGAAGATGAAGCGGTCGACTTCGCCGGCTGCCTCGAGCTGGGCGATCTGGTCGCCGATCCACTTGAATCCGGTCAGGGTCTGGCGGAGCTCTACGCCGTAGTTCTCAGCGATCTTCTCAGCCAGAGGCGTGGAGACGATGGACATGACGGCGACGGGGTTCTTGGGCATTGTGCCCTTCTCGATGCGGCCTGCGCAGATGTAGTCCAGCAGCAGAGCGCCCATTTCGTTACCGGAGACCAGCTCGTAGGAGCCGTCCGGGCACTTCATGGCGATACCGACACGGTCTGCGTCGGGATCGGTCGCCAGCATGAGGTCTGCGCCGACTTCCTTGGCAAGGTTCAGGCCTTTTTCAAGAGCAGCGAAAATCTCGGGGTTGGGATAGGAGCAGGTGGTGAAATAGCCGTTGGGATACTCCTGCTCGGGAACGATTGTGACATCTGTGATTCCCATGTCGCCGAGAATGCGGGTGACGGGAACAAGGCCTGTGCCGTTCAGAGGGGAGTAGACCAGTTTGAGGCCTGCAGTCTTGCAGAGGCCGGGACGGACCTGGCGCTCCTCGATTGCCGCATAGAGAGCTTCCTTACAGTCGTCGCCCACGAATTTGATAAAGCCCTTCTCAACACCTTCAGCGAAGGACATATATTTGGCACCGGTCAGGACATCGGTCTTCTGGATCGCATCGTAGACAACCGCTGCCGCGTCGTCGGTCATCTGGCATCCGTCGGGGCCATAGGCCTTGAAGCCATTGTACTGGGCGGGGTTGTGGGAAGCGGTGATCATGATACCTGCGTTGCAGTTATAATAACGGGTGGCAAAGCTCAGTGCCGGGACGGGCATCAGCTCGTCATAGATGCGGACATTGATGCCGTTGGCAGCAAGGACGCCTGCCGCGTCGCGCGCGAAGTTCCAGCCTTTGAGACGGCTGTCATAGCTGATGGCAACAGTCTGGTTGCCGCCCTGGGTCTTGACCCACTCGGCAACACCCTGGGTTGCCTGACGGACTACCCAGATGTTCATGCGGTTTGTGCCTGCGCCAAGGGTTCCGCGAAGACCTGCGGTACCGAAGGAAAGGGCGATCGCGAAGCGCTCTTTGATGGCGTCATCATCGCCCTCGATGTTCTGGAGTTCCGTATGGAGATCACAGTCAATCAGATCAGCTTCCAGCCAGCGTTTGTACTCATCCTGATACATAGTATGCACCTGCTTTCTTTGTATAAAATAGTGTTGACATGACACACAGGACACCAGGCCGGGCCCGCGGCGCCCTGATTATTGCCGGTACTGACGGATGCCGGAGAAGAGACAGCTGTCTACAAACGAAATTTTCCCATTCGGTCAGATACTGTAAAAAATGCTGTACTTTCGGCAGAAAACCGCGCAGGTTTGTGGCAATTTCCCTAAAATAAACTATATCGGTTTTTGCTCATCATGTCAATTATCTGTGCGGCTCAATCAGGGTTCAAATGACATTCAAATGAAGAATAAATGCTCCTCGAGGATGCACACAGATGCGCGCGCGGGACTCGCGGGAGAGTCTTGAATCTTCATTGCGCAATGTCCGTGACTTCACCGCGGGATACGCGCCCAGGACTTTCGGGAGAGCTTTGAATTTTCATTGCGCAATGCCCGTGACTTTTTAGCCGCGGGACATATGCGCGGGATCTGAATACCTCTTTTGCCTCAGGGCAGGGGATGACTGCCGTCGGGACCGTCTTGCAGCGGACACGGCGGACACGG
>JAUNEM010000043.1:0-9284 GCA_030525515.1 Eubacteriales bacterium | reverse complement strand
TCAATCACGTTTCAAATGAAGAACAAGTTATCTGTCCACGCCCTATCGAGGGCGTGGACAGATAACTCGCGAAAATCCCATTCCAAATCGCTCCCCGATGATGAGGCCGTCTGGCGGCGGACAAGGCGGATAGGCACTAAGAATCCATTGTAGAATACAGAAAAAAATGCTAATCTATAAAGGGTATGACCTTTTATTGAAGGACATCCGATTGATCTTTTCCGCCGGCTTCCGGGGCTTCCCGGGCGGGAAAAGACGGTCGGTCAGGAGCGATACCGGACCGGATCAGATTCAGCAGCTGTCCATTTTTTATCAGAAGTAGTGTGTTTAATCAGGAGTAGTGTGCCATGAAGGCAAAAACGTATCACGAATGGTTTCTGCGCCGCCGGGAGGAACTGATGGCGCGGTTCACCGGAGAAAATGCCGGGACCAGTGAAACCGATCAATCCGCATCTGTTGAGGTGGTGAGATTTTCCCACCTGAAAAACTTCATTCTTTCCGGAGAGAACCAGCCGGACATTCTCATTGCCTGCGATGATGACGGTGAGCTGACGGAGTACGCGATCCCTATGATCCGCGCTTTTTTTGCCGCGCATCCGAATGTCAATATGGTCTATGGAGATGAAGATCAGATTTCGGATGGTATCTTTGTAAGCCCCTGGTTCAAGTCGGACTGGGCGCCGGATACGTTTTTGTCCACTTTTTATTTCGGGAGTGTCTTTGCGATCCGCTCGTCGACTCTCGGGCTGATCAATCCGGGAAAGCGCACGGCGCAGGAATTCGAGCCGGAGTCCAGGATCCTGGAGGACGCGGTCGAGGAGCAGGAGGCCAGAAGGACGGAGCCGGATTCGGCTCTGCGGTCCTGGATCTACGGAAAGCTCTGCCTCAAGGTCGCCCAGGCGGACGGAGGGTTTTCCAGGAGAAGGGGAGAGGAGATGCCGGTCGGACATATTCCGGAGATCCTTTTCCACGCCAACGAGAAGCCCGAGGCCTGGGACGCGCCCCTGATCCGCGATTCCCTGACCGGCCGGTTCAGCCAGGAGTCCGCCACGACCCGGCTGATCAGCATTATCATTCCCAGCAAGGACAATCCGTCCCTTCTGGAGCGCTGCCTGCGCTCGATCATCACTTACGCCAAAGTGCCCTATGAGCTGATCATTGTGGACAACGGCAGCAGTGAAGAGAACCGCCGCAGGACACAGGAGCTGGTGGATGAGATCAATGCCGGAGAGATGTCCGCGGTCTATCTCTATAAGGAAATGCCCTTCAATATGGCCCGGATGAACAATATGGGAGCTGCCTGCGCCAACGGCGAGATGCTGCTTTTCCTCCACGACGACGTCGAGATCCGCAAGTCCGGCTGGCTCTCGCATCTGTCCGAGAAGGCCAAGCTGCCTTATGTGGGCGTAGTGGGCATCAAACTTCTCTACCCTGAGTCCAACCTGATCCAGCACGCGGGCATCATGTCGGTGGCCGACGGTCCGGTCTATAAGCTCCAGTACAAGAGCAACGGCGAGACCTGGTACCACGGCTTTAACAAGGGCGTTCGCAATGTGCTGGCGCTCTCGGGAGCCTGCATGATGGTGAGGAGCGAAGTGTTCGCTGAGGCCGGTGGTTTTGACGAAGAGCATTTCCCCGACTGCTACACCAACGTGGACTTCTGCTATCGGGTTTATGAAAACGGTTATTACAATGTTGTGCGCAACAACATGTATCTGTATTATTTTGATCCTGTCTCCAAGGAAAACCTGGAGACGCTGGAGCAGAGGGAGAAGAGCAGGCCTGCGGAGCTCAATGCTCTCAAGGTCCTCCATCCGCTTCGGAACGGAAATGATCCCTTCTACCACAAAGATCTGACACAGGACAGCAAAGAGGCAAGATTCCTGCCCTCACTGGAAATGGAGCCGTAAAAACCGGATTTCAGAGAAGCGGGATTTCTTTTCCCGTCTGAGATGTTGCCGTAAAACCGGATTTTTCCTCCGGGGAGAATGAAGCAGTGAGTTGTGAATGTTCTGGATGTAGAGAGGTGCAGCTGTGTCTCCGATAGGTTCGATTCGAAATAAACTTGCATCTGCAGGGGTGAAAAGAGCGGAACAGCTCCGTGCAGCCGCAGTGCGCGCCGCCACCCGGAACGGGAAGGCGCATTATTCCTATGAAGACCCTCAGGAGGATATTCTTCTGATGCAGGAGACGGTGTCCGAGCGAATCCGGGAGGGGGAGGATCCCGCGGCAGTCATGGGCTCCTCTGTCTTTTTGCGCGAAGGAGCTGTCCCCCCGTTTTTTTCCATTTTCATAGCTGTGCGCGAACCTGATCTGAAGCTGTTCAGGGCGACTCTGACATCGGTTCTTGAACAGACCTACGGAAGCTTTGAGCTGTACATTCTGGATCACGGGATCTCTGACCAGGTCAGGGACGTGATCGGATGGTACAGGGAAAAAAGGCTGCGCTATCTGGACGTCTCCGACGGGAACGGGCCTTCGGCCATGTATAACAGGGCGGCGGCCCAGGCGGAAGGTGACTATATCCTCCGCCTCGAATGCGGGGATCTGCTGACCCGGGACGCTTTATTTGAAGCCGCTCTGGCGGTCATGCAGACCGATGCCGAGATCCTCTACGCGGATGAGGACCGGCGCGACGCGCGCGGAAAGAACTTCTCCGATCCCTGGTTCAAGCCCGATTTCAGCATTGACTACCTGTACGCGGTCGACTATATGTCGAGGATGCTGATCGTCCGCCGCTCTCTCTTTCTGGCGCTCCGGTTCCGGGAAGGTTATGAAGAGGCGCCGGAGTATGATCTGGTCCTTCGGGCGCCCAAATCAGGGATTCACCACATTCCGAGGATCCTCTGCCACGTCTGCCAGAAGGGAAATCCGCCGGCGGAGGAGATCGAATGCAGAAAGCGGGCTCTTGAGGACTATTTCCGCGTCCGGAATATACGCGCGGCAGTTCGTCCGTCCCGCCTGCCCGGCATCATGGAGATTCAATATATTCCCGATATTTTTTCCGCCAGACCCATGGTCGGGATCGTGGGCGGAAAAGTGCTCGACGGCAGGCACAGGATCATCGGGGGAATGCTGGATGAACGCGGCAATCTCCTGTTCGAGGGATGGGACGAGGCTGCGGAAGGCCCCAGGATGATCGCCCAGACGACCAGAAACGCCTGGTCGGTGGATGTGCGCTGCATGAAGATCCGCCCGGAGCTGCAAGGGCTCTATGAGGAAGTGTTCGGATATTCCTATGAGGGGCATGTCATGCACAGCGGAGACAGGCTGGGAGCTCTCAGCCGGGAGTTCTGCTCGCGGGTGCGGGAAATGGGCTATACCATTGTCTGGAATCCCATGCTCAAGAGAGTCGAGAGGTCCTGACAGAAGATTCACGGTATTCAGAGATATGACAGAAAGCAGAGGATCTGTTCCGGCAGGTCCTTTTCTTTCGCAGGGGATATATGTAGAAATCTCCCCGGGTCACCCGGGAGAGCCTCCTGAAGAGGAAACACCACCCCGGAGAAAAAGAGGAAGCGCGGTTTTGCCCCTTTACGATATGCTGAAAGAAGCGATATGTTGAAAGCGGAGGTTGCATCTGACGGAATGAAAGAAGTTACAGCGGTCCTGCCGGCAAGAAACTGCCGGCCCTGGCTCATAAAATGCCTGAAAGCTCTCAGTGCCGGGACGATGGTTCCCGAGATCATAGTCGTGGACGACGGATCGGAAGACGGGACGTCACAGATGGTGAAAAAATACTGGCCGGCAGCCACTCTGCTGACCATCTCCGCCCACACCGGATATGCCCACGCCGCAAATGCCGGACTGCGTCTCGTGCGCACGGAGTATGCCTTTCTGATCAGGCCGGATCTGCGTCCGGGAAAGCACTGTATAGAGAATCTGCTGGGCGCTGTGAAGGCCGGGAACGGTTCAAAAAAGAAGGACGACAGGGCCGGCGGTGTCTTCTGCGCGGTACCTCTCTTTGTGAAGGAAAGGGGGGCAGTCGGCAGGCTTAAGGCGGACGGCTCCCTTAGCGAAAAAAACAGGGAGACCCTCGTTGTGCGCGACGGCTGTGCCATGTACCGCATGAAAGCCCTGGAGGAGATCGGCTGGTTCGACGAGAGGCATTTTGACGGCCTCGAGGCTTTTGACCTGAGCCTGCGGGCGGCGCTCTACGGATACCGCACAGTGGAGGCGGCGGGCGCGAAAGTGAGGCCTTTTGCTTTTGAGACCGGCGGACAGGAGGCGGACCCGGAAGCACCTTCACATACGGATACTTTTCATCGCCAGCTGGCCGCCGGCAATTCCGCATATGTTTTTTACAAAAACCTTACACCGCTGCAGCGCGTCCTGGGGCTTCCCCTCTATGCGCTCGCGGATCTGGCTGCGGCAGGCTCCTTTGCGGGCCGCGGGGAATCAGAGGAATACAGGATGGCTCTGACGCGGGGGAGGGTGCTGTGCAGCCTGGAGAGCGAGAGGCGCCTGGCTCTGGACGAGGGAGTCTCTGTCTATCCGGAAAATCTCCCGGATGCCTCTTTCCTTGGAATGGATGAGCAGGCCGAAGGGATCTATCCCCTTTTTCTCGCGGAAAAAGAGTTCTTTGCGCCCGGGAGAATGTTGAGATATCTTCACATTCAGGGTCTGCTGACGCGGGATTTCAGGAAGCTGATTCGTCTCTTCCGCTGATCCGGGAGAGGGAACGGGCGCTCGGAAAATGTCCGCAAATGCCCGGGCAAGCCCGGCATTTTCGTCCGCTTTCCTCGCTGCTTTAATGGATTTATGGTGAGATTGCCGAAAATTCGAGTAATTACTTCTGATATTTGAGACTACTGTCTGAAAATGAGAAGACCGCATGTTCTCAATTGTAAAAGGCTTCGGATGATGTTATCATATGTGTAATCCCCGAGTACAACTACAATATATAGGGCTTCGCATGGGGCCGGACACTATTTTCGGTCATGCGGAAGTCTGAACGGGAATCTGAGGCGGCGGGAGAGTTTTTTTGCCGTGTTCCCGTCATGGGTGACCGGCATGCGGGAGACGCGTATGTATATGCGCTCTGTCTGTACGGACCGCCCTGCAGGATCAGGGGAGGAATTTTGTACGCCATTCATTATCGGAGGGCTGTGATGCGCAACACGATCCCTATTATGGAACTGAACAATCCGGATGAGCTGATCCGTGCGAACGGTGCGGCGGAGGCCGCGCAGACGGACAGACTTCGGGAAGAGGTCAGTGATTATACACAGGTGATCGAGCAGCTCCGCGATCTTTATGACCGGAACAATGAGCTGGTGCAGAAGCTTCAGTTCATGAACCGGAGCCAGACGGATGAGATCCGCCTTCTCATACAGGAGAATAACGACAGGATCTCGGAGAAGCTGGCCGCACTGCAGAACATGGACACCAGGGCTCTGCAGGAAGAGGTCACGGCAGCTGTCGGCAGTTCGCAGGAGGCGGTTCTGGCCGCCGTTCAGCAGGCACAGGAGAAAAACGCCCGCCTGCAGCAGCAGTCCGATGACTTCAATCATAAAGAGAACGTCAGAGTATACAGAAATAT
This sequence comes from Eubacteriales bacterium, assembly GCA_030525515.1. GTDB lineage: Bacteria > Bacillota > Clostridia > Lachnospirales > Lachnospiraceae > CAG-791. Next base: position 3,742 of record JAUNEM010000043.1, on the reverse strand, counting down.
TCAGGCTTCCATGATCGCCGAGCTCGGGAAACAGACCCAGGAGCTCAGTGTCCGTCTGGATGCTCTTCAGGAGAGTTTACGTCCTGACCCCACGGAATCTTTCATGAGAAAGATTTCTTTCGGCCTGCTGATCGCGGTTCTCGCGATCCAGCTTCTGGAGGGCGTCGGGCTGCTGACTCTCATGCTGTCCATGCACTGAGGTTCTTTTTGTTGCTCTGTTTTTTTGAAATGATGAGGTCATGACCATACCTATGGCAAGACAGTACTGGCGTCCGTCCAATATGTTATATCCCGTGCCGGCCGTGATGGTCAGCTGCGCGGATGAAGAGGGGCGGAGCAATATTATGACGGCAGCCTGGACCGGCACGATCTGCAGTGATCCGGTGATGGTATCCGTGTCCATCCGTCCGGAACGGTATTCACACGATGTGATCGCCCGGACCGGAGAATTTGTCATCAATCTCACGACGGAGGATCTGACCTATGCCGCGGATTTCTGCGGGGTCCGCTCCGGCAGGGACGTCGACAAATTCGAGCATCTGCATCTGACCAAAGTTCCCTCGCGCTGTGTCAAGGCGCCCTCCATCGGGGAGAGTCCCGTGTGTCTGGAGTGCGTGGTGACCGCGGTCGAGAAACTGGGAACCCACGACCTGTTTATCGCCAGGGTCGTGCAGGTCTCTGTAGATGAGCGGTATCTGGACAAAAAAGGGCGTCTGGCACTTGAAGACGCCGGCCTTGTGGCATACGTTCACGGTGTCTACCTTTCTCTCGGGAAAAAGCTGGGTACTTTCGGCTATTCCGTGCGGAAAAAGAACGGTGCCCGCAAAGCGGTCGGGACATCACGCAGATCTTCTGTCTCAGCAAAGCCTGAGAAGCAGCACAAGCAGGAAAAAGGCCTGTCCCCAAAGAGAAAGATGAATCCCGATGCCCGGTCCCCGCGTAAAAAGAAGCAGGGGGAAAAACCGGAGCACAAATAATTCAGGACTCCTTCGCGGGTCCTGCGCGCGCGCCCGGCGGCCGAAATCTGAAATCCCCGGGGTACCGCGCGGTGAAGAATAAAGGGGCTTACATGGAACACTATATAGTGAAAGGGGGAAATCCCCTTACCGGTGAAGTGGAAATCGCAGGCGCAAAGAATGCCGCTCTGGGTATTCTGGCAGCTTCTGTCATGACCAATGAGACCGTGACACTTGAAAATATACCGGATGTCAGTGATATCCGGGCAATCCTGAAAGCAATCCAGTCGATCGGAGCCCATGTGGAGAAGATCGACCGCCACTGCTACAGGATCAATGGCTCTATGATCAACCACGACGCCATTGTGGACAACGATTATGTCCGTAAGATCAGGGGATCCTACTACCTGATCGGCTCTCTCCTGGGCAAGCACCGCCGCGCGTCGGTGGCGCTTCCGGGCGGATGCAATATAGGCCTCCGTCCGATCGACCAGCACATCAAGGGATTCCGCGCTCTGGGCGCGGAAGTGCGTCTGGCGCCTCCCGGCATGGTCATCGCACAGGCGGAAGCCCTGCACGGTGCCCACATCTACATGGATGTGGTTTCCGTCGGAGCGACGATCAATATCATGATGGCTTCTGTCATGGCAGAGGGTGTGACGATCATCGAAAACGCGGCCAAAGAGCCCCATGTCGTCGACACTGCCAACTTCCTCAACAGCATGGGCGCCAGCATCAAGGGCGCCGGCACGGATGTGATCCGCATCAAGGGCGTTGAGAAGCTCCACGGCACGAATTATTCCATTATCCCTGATCAGATCGAAGCGGGAACCTTCATGTTTGCCGCTGCGGCGACCAAGGGCGATGTAGTGATCAAGAACGTCATCCCCAAGCATCTCGAGTCACTGACGGCCAAGCTTCTGGAGATCGGATGTCAGATCCACGAATCCGACGACGAACTCCGTGTCGTCGCCACCCGCCGTCTGGGATCCACCAATGCCAAGACTCTGCCCTATCCCGGATTCCCGACCGACATGCAGCCCCAGATCACAGTCCTTCTGGGACTTTCCCGCGGGATCAGCATCGTCACCGAGAGTATTTTCGAGAACCGCTTTAAATATGTGGACGAACTCACCAAGATGGGGGCCCACATTCAGGTCGAGGGCAACAGCGCGATCGTGGACGGTGTTGAAAAATATACCGGAGCCAATCTGAGCTCTCCGGATCTTCGCGCGGGTGCGGCACTTGTGATCGCGGCCCTCGCCGCGGAGGGAATTTCCGAGATCTTCGATATCAAGTATATTGAACGCGGATATGAGGACTTTCCGGAGAAACTCCGCAGGCTCGGGGCGGAGATTGAAACGATCGATACCGAAGTGGAGAAAAGACGGTTCCAGTTCCGGGTCGGCTGATTTTCATTCCTGAGTCCGGAAACGAACCGGACAGCCGCTATCCGGTGATCAGCATGAAGCCTTTTAAGGCCCTCGTAACAAAAAAGTACGGGGGCCTTTTCTGCATTTTCTGCGTCTGGCGCAGTAATATATTTCATGCAGCTGCTGCAGCTCTGTACTTTTACGGATTTTGCCGCCTGACATTTTATGTAATATTAAGTATCTGTTGTAACTGACGAAACAGGAAAGTTTATGTATCTGTTGTAACTGACGAAACAGGAAAGAAAAAGGGGGAAAACCATTATGGGAAACGGTTTGCTGCAGTCATTCATGGATAACGGCAGTTTCGTGGCTGTGTGCCTCGTGGTCGTCGTGGGACTTGTCCTGGTGGCCTATCTGTTTGAAAAAGCGGCGCGGGCGAGGAACAAAGGAACAGAGAGGATACTCGCTACCCGCAAGATTGTCATGATCGGCATGTTCTCCGCTATTTCCGGAATACTGTATTGTTTTGACTTTTCTCTTCCGATGATCTCCCCGCCCTTCTACAAGCTGGACTTCTCGGAGCTCCCTGCCATGATCGCGGGCTTTGCCTTCGGGCCGGTCGCGGGCGTTCTGGTAGAGTTTATCAAGGAACTGGTCAAACTGGTGATCAAGGGCACATCGACCGCTTTTGTCGGAGACCTGGCCAACTTCCTGATCGGATGCATGCTGGTCCTGCCGGCTTCCATCATTTATCAGTTCAAAAAATCCCGCCATACTGCCGTCCTGGGCTGTGTCGTCGGGACGGTCATCATGACGGTGTTCGGCACATGGTTTAACGCGGTCTACCTGCTTCCTGCCTTTTCGGAGCTTTTCGGCATGCCCATGGAGACCATCCTCGAGATGGGCAAAGCCATCAACGCAGGTGTCAAGGACCTGACCACTTTCGTGATTTTCATGGTGGCGCCCATCAACATCATCAAGGGAGTGGGCATTTCCATTCTCACCATGCTGATCTACAAGAAGGTCAGCCCGATCATCAAATACGGCCGCACCATGACAGAGGGACAGAGCCACAGAAGATGATTTTGTCCCGGGAGCCGCCCGCGGGGGAAATGTCTTTACTGATCATCGCGTTTTCAAAATTTTCAGGAGCCGGAGCTGTCCGCGGGGGAAATGTCCCTACTGCGCTGTTTTTTCACACAGGAAGGGCTTCTTTTGTTGATTAACCTGCTGATTGTGCTATTATTGTAGGGAACTGTCCCCGAAGAGGAAGGGATTCCGCCCTGCTGACATGCTCCGGCATGCCGGTCAGGGGTATCCGGAAAAGCCCCGGACGGGAGTTCATATCCGGAGCCTGCATCCGGAAAAAGGAACAAAAAAATCTGAAAAACCTGAAAAAGCAATAGCCAAAAC
>JAUNEM010000206.1 GCA_030525515.1 Eubacteriales bacterium | reverse complement strand
TCAGGCGTCGCACAGGCCCAGGTCGATGAATGCCTTGAGGAGGCCGTCTTCCGTCACAGCGGGACAGACGATGTCGCTCTCCTCTTTCAGGGCTTTGCTGCCGTTGTCCATGCAGACGCTGACAGCCACTGTGCGGATCATTTCCAGATCGTTCATGCTGTCGCCGAATCCGATGGTGTCCTCCACCGGGATCCCCAGATGTTCGCAGACGCGGAGCACGCCGCGTCCCTTGTCAAAGGCACGGTTGATCAGCTCGCCGTTCAGGCAGGGATGGTCAGGATCGCTGATCTCCTGGATCACGAAGTCAAAATCCTTCTCCAGAAGGTCCCGCGCAGGCTGAAGCTGTTCATCCCGCAGACACATGATCACGACCTTGTAGACCGGTTTTGATCCGTCGTACTCGGACATGGGCCGGATGTCCAGGCTCTCCGCCAGCTGCTTGCGCCAGCGCTCGATCTCGCTGTTGCCGCCCGCTCCGGCGTTTCCTTCAATGAACTGTTCCAGGTTCTCGTCGCCGTAGGTGACATCCCTGGTCTCCACTGTGCAGAAAACTCCCTCGCCGTGAAGGGCTTCGAGGGCGGTTCTGGTCTGCTCTTCGGTCATGGGGTGATCGTAGATCACCTCGTCTTCGACAGTCACATAGCCGCCGGCGCTGGCCACCACCCCGTCAAATCCGTATTTGAGCAGGGGAGAGAGCATTGCGTAGTTCCTTCCGGAGCAGAGAAAGACCAAATGGCCTTTTTTCTGTGCTCCGCGGATGGCCTTCAGCGCGCTCTCGGGAGGTGTGTTGGAGCCGGGTTCTGTCAATGTGCCGTCTATATCAAGAAAGATTAGTTTTTTAGTCATCTGTATCCTCACACGGAATTTCTATCCATAATCATATAACGCAGGCGGATCGTCCGCATATCCATGTCTTCGATTCCTCCGTTGATCATATCGAGCATGAGGGCTGCCGCTTCTTCTCCGCACTGGCGGAAAAAGAGATGGGCTGTCGTGAGGGACGGGATCGAAACCTCATCGACCCAGCTGTCCCCGACGCCTACAATGCTGACGTCTTCGGGTATCTTTTTACCGGCTTCCTTCAGGGCGGCCATGGCACCCATTGCCATGGTGTCTGTGGCACAGACGACCCCGTCGAGATCCGGGCATTTCTGCAGGAGGCGGTTCATGGCTTCCCTGCCCCCTTTCGCGTCAAATGTGCTGACTTCATAGAGCATGGAGGAGGCATCGAGACCGGCGTCCAGAAGTGCCTGTTCCGCGCCCCTGCGGCGGTTGAGACCCACGGCAATGTCTCCTTCGGGTGCCCCGATCATGACAATGCGGCGTCTTCCCTTCTCGATCATCAGACGGGTGAGATCGCACACTGCGTGAAAATCATCGTGGCACACGCAGGGGAAACCCTCGTAGTTTTGTCCGGTAATGACCACAGGAACTTTACAGTTCCTGATTGCTTCGGTATTTTCAGGTGTCAGCATAGTCCCCATCAAAATGATGCCGGAGACCTGTTTTTCCTGCATGATATAAAGATATTCGACTTCCTTTTTGATGCTGTGGTCCGTACATCCCAGGATAGGCATATAATTGTGTTCCGCCAGCTTCTGCGTGGCGCCCGATATGATCTGGCTGACCGAATCCGAATAGATACGGGGAACAATAACCCCGATCTGATCCGTTCTCCCGGTCCGCATGGTCTGGGCCATGGGATTGGGGCGGTATCCGGTCTCATCGATGGCTCTCCGTACACGTTCTTTCTTTTCTTCGCTGATGGATCCGCCGTTGAGGTATCGGCTGACTGCCGCGGGGGAGACCCCCGCAAGCTTCGCAACTTCTTTTATAGTCATTTTCTCCTGCCCTTTCACTGTTGGAGCTTTTTGTAAAGGCATTTGATCCGGGATTTCCCTCATGCCGGACAGGCCGGAGGTACCTCAGCCAAAGATCCCTGCGCCCGCCGGGCCCTGTCCGGCCGGGGCGCAGTAGCACTGTTTCCTATTTTGCTTACGAAGGCTTCCGCTTCAGCGCCGCGATTACGCTTCGGCATCAAGCTTATGCGACGCGGCTGCGCTTCAGCATCATGATTACGCGCTGCGGTTTCTCTTACGCTTCTACTTCAGTTCCTTCCGCAGGGGGAACCGCTCCCATGATCGATGTGATCTTCTCCGGAGGAGCAGCTTCCTTTTTCGCGGAGGCGGGCTTTGCCTCTGCCTCTTTTACCGGCTCTGCGGATGCCTCTGCTGCTTTCGCGGCGGCTTCAGCTTCCTTTTCAGCTTTGGTCTTGCGGCCGCGCTTTTTGGGAGCGGGCTTATCGTCTGCGCCCTTTGCGGCTGCCTCGGCTTCCTTCTCTGCCTTGGTCTTGCGGACGCGCTTCTTAGCGGGCTTCTTTGCTTCCGCGGGGGCGGCTTTCTCTTCCTTGCCTTCCTTGGAGGACAGCTTCTCGTTCAGGGTCGGAGCATGTCTCTTTATGATCGGCTTGTTAAATGTGGTCATCAGCCATGCAAAGCCATAAGGAGGAAGCTCGACAGCCTTGGCGGCGCGGGGCTCTTCCGTGATCAGATCGAAATAATCCTCTCTCTCGTTGACCCATGCAGTCTGGACGCTGTCGCTGAAGTTGAAGAAGGAAAGGAGCTTCTCGCCGTTGTAATAGCGGCCAATCGCGAGAACGTGGTCGTTGTAGGGCTCGATGATCCAGGTGTCGGCCTCGTTGTCAAAGACCTCATACTCGGCGCGGATATTCTCAAGCTGGCGCAGAGCGGTGAAGAGCCTGCCCTCGCGGGTGGAGGTGTCATTGCGCTTTTTGGCGGATTCCCAGTCGAAATCGCCGCGGTGCAGATAGCGGCTGTCATCCCACTTGAGTCCGTTCTCATGATAGGTGTAATCGTTCTTCTGGCCGATCTCGTCGCCGCTGTAGAGGACCGGAATTCCGCTCTGGGTGAAGAGGAAGGCGTGGAGCATGATGTCGAGGGTGATGCCCTTGTCCAGCTTCTCCTGGTTTCCTTCATACTCCGCGGCCTCGATTCCGCAGAGGGAAGCGGTGGTTCCGCACAGGCGGGCGTCGCCGAGACGGGGATCATCGTTGTAGAGCTCGCCGCGGGCATCGCTGTTGTAGCCCTTGCCGGTCAGGTAATCGTTGAGATATTTCTTGTGGGCGACTTCTTCAATTCCGAACTGTTTGAGGAAGTTATAATCCAGGCCCCAGCCGATATCGTCGTGGCAGCGGAGATAGTTCAGGAATGTGTAGTCGTGAGGCAGGGCAAAAACAGCCTCCATCTGGTGGCGGAGCAGGCGCACGTCGTGGGTGGCGACGGTGTGCCAGGTGCTGGCCATGGTGGTGACGTTGTAGAGCATGTGGCACTCGGGCTTCTCGATCGTTCCGAAATAAGGAACGACCTTGGAGGGCTCCATAACGACTTCGCCCAGGAGCAGGGTTCCGGGGCAAACGACTTCGGACGCCATGCGCATCAGGCGCACAAGGGTGTGGACCTGGGGAAGGTTGCGGCAGTCAGTGCCCAGCTCTTTCCAGATATAGGGAGTCGCATCAAGACGGATGATGTCGACGCCGTGGTTGCACAGGTTGAGCATGTCAGCGGTCATATCATTGAAAACGACCGGATTGGCATAATTGAGGTCCCACTGATAGGGATAGAAGGTGGTCATGACGACTTTGCCGGCCTCTTCGCACCAGGTGAAGTTTCCGGGAGCAGTCTGGGGAAAGACCTGGGGAACAGTCTTTTCAAACTCGTTGGGGATATCCCAGTCATCATAGAAGAAATACCTGTCCTGATATTCCTTCTCGCCTGCGCGGGCGCGCTTTGCCCACTCGTGATCCTCGCTGGTATGGTTCATGACAAAGTCAAGGCAGAGGCACATACCCTGGTTGTGGCACTCGTCGCCGAGGGCGGCCAGGTCTTCCATGGTGCCGAGCGCGGGCTGTACCTTGCGGAAATCGGCAACTGCGTATCCGCCGTCACTGCGTCCCGCGGGGCTCTCCAGAAGAGGCATCAGATGCAGGTAGTTCAGGCCGCATTCCTTCAGATAGTCAAGATGTTCCTTCACACCCTTCAGAGTCCCTGCGAAGCAGTTGGTGTACATGAGCATGCCCAGCATCTCATTTCCCTTGTACCATTCCGGCACTTTCTCTCTGGCCTGATCCCACTCCTTCAGGATCGGACTTCTCTGCGTATAATACTCGTAGAGCATGTCGCAGAAATACTCAAAGGCCTGCTGATCATTGTGATAGAGCTCGGCATACAGCCATTTCATCTCATCATAATGCTTTTCCAGGCGCTCAGAAAATTCGGGTTCCCAGTTTTTTCCCTCAAACATTTAATAACCTCCTGAATAATCCGTTGTCTTTCGGATGTCCTCTTCCCGTGTCTATATAGCCCCTCTGATGTTGTTCGGACCCCCTGTTACTGTCTTTCCGTCACTTTGTAAAGATCGTCGGATACCTTGTTTTCAAATCTTCCCGTCCCTGTATCTCTTCGAAGATCTGACGGCATCCGCTTGGTTTTTCCGACCTCTCTTTTACATTTTTGTAAACGATTTCACAACTAACACATATTATAAAAAAAATATAAACTTCCCGCAATCCGCAAAGCCATGAACTTACCCCCTGTTTTTTGTATAAAATGCACAAATCCGTCTGCTCAAAGCAGACGGATTTGGTTGAAATATCGTTATTCATCTTTTTTCATGATCACTTCATTTCAGAATCATTTCATTGCAGGATTCCTTTATTTCAGGATCAT
>JAUNEM010000205.1:4476-4791 GCA_030525515.1 Eubacteriales bacterium | reverse complement strand
CTGGATCAGCTGGTAGACCCGGCGCTGGGACAGGTTCAGTTCCGCCATGATGTCCTCGATATCGTATCCCGATTCGGACATCTCGAACGCCCTGGTGAGGCGCGGGTCGGCGGCATTCCACTCAGCCCGGATTTCCTGATAGGTGATCCTGCTCAGGGCGGGCTCGGAGGTGCTGTCATGGGCGGCGGGGTCGTATCCCTTCTCCACCATCTCGTTCCAGGAAACCTCCTGATACTCCCGGTCCTCCGGCTTCCTGCCAAACGGGCACTCCCGGCATTTGTTCCGCTCATCGCAGCGGATGGGCTTGCCGCGCTT
>JAUNEM010000205.1:0-4427 GCA_030525515.1 Eubacteriales bacterium | reverse complement strand
ATGCAGCGGCTTTTGCGGACGCCGTCGCGGTGCTTAGCGAGAAGATCACCCAGGAGCAGGTCGTAGATTTCCGCGCTGGCGGGCGTCAGATGGACGCAGACTGGCTCCGAGCCGATGTGCCAGGTCTTGCACTCGGCGTAGGTGATATGAAGAGTTTCCAGATTTTCACGATGCTTGACCTCGATGGGTGCCAGGTAAATCGGTTCCCCGGCGGCGGTCATGCGGCGGATTGTTGTAATCTCCTCGTAGGTGTAATTGTCAGGGTTTGCGGTGAAGTCGTAATTGCTGAAATTGACTGCGGTTTTCTTAGCCATCGTAGGGCTCCTTTCTGTTCGTACAGAACGGAGCGGACTCCAATGGCAATATTCAGTTTCTTCATCTTGGCCACTCCGTTCGTTGTCGGTAGTGGCCAGCCGCGCAAGGACGCTGGCTTGTCTTTCTGGTATCACCCACGTTGGCCCTTACGCGCTTTAGCTCCGGAACCTCCGCGCCTCGGTGAGTGATGGTGTGACTAAGGCTTTTGTTAGACAGCCCGTCGACTGGGAAACTTTGCCGGACGGTTTAGCGCCATGTCCGGGGCGTGTATCTCTATCCTCCAATGGAGGTCAGAGGCTGGTTTTGACGAGCATTCCTGCTCCTGTTCTCTAAAAGAGAATTCTCATCGGTTTTTCCGATTTTTCTCGGGAATTGTTTCATCAACAAGTACAGGATAGCAGGAATGGATTTTTTGCTTATTGAAGAATCTTCAATGGATTTCTGGGCATTATCAGAGCGGAAGGCCGGGATCGTGTACGAAAAGCATTGAAGAAACTTCAACAAAGCTTAAATAGAAGTAAGCGTCAAATGTCATGTACCTTTTATTGAGAGCCCCATCCCTTTATGATGGTGTGTAACTGGATACTTATACACACTTACTGGGAGGTTCTCATGGATCGAATTTCAAGCCAGATCCGCCGGGAAAACTGGAGGCGGATCGTTCAGGAATGCAACAACCGCAAACCCGGCATTACCAAGAAGGAGTGGTGCCGGAGCAATGATATCTCAGTCAAATCGCTCTACTACTGGCAGCGGCAGTTCCGGAATGAAGCTGCTGTTGCAGCGATATCTGCCGGATCGGCTTCCTTCTATGATATAACCAGCCATCTGGAAGCGGGCGGGACGGAAACATTCCCGGTCAGCGGCTTAAGGGAAGAATCCGCAGGAACCGCTGTACAGGAAACGGCTCCCCGGGGCATTCCGGGTACTGTACACCTCCCTGTCCCGGGAATCATCGTGCAGGCCGGGGAATGCCGCATCTATGTCACAGATTCCGCAAAAAAATCCACCTTCCGCATGGTCATGGAGGTCCTCCGCAATGCTTAGGGACGGCGTTGGATTCAAGCGCACAATAGTCTGCTGCGGCCGCGTCGATCTCCGGAGGGGAATAGACGGCCTGTCCACGTACGTGCGTCTCAACTATGGCCTTGATACACTGGAAAAAGGAACGCTTTTTCTTTTCTGCGGAAGACGCGCAGACAGGATCAAGGGACTCGTCTTCGAAGGAGACGGAACCTGCCTTCTCTACAAACGTCTCGCCCCGGGGAGCCGCTTCCAATGGCCCCGAACCCCGGAAGAAGCCAGGGAGATCACACCGGAACAGTACAGACGCCTCATGGATGGCTTTACTATCGAAGGCACGATCCGGGAAGTCTATCCGAAGCTTCCGCCGGAGACACCGCCCCATCCTGAAGCAGCTGCCAGCCTAAACAAGTGACATATAATTATAAATTTTAATGTCACTTTTCTCTTGACACTTGCCAATCCTCGTGATATAATATAATAAATATTTAGAACGAGGAGGAACAAGATGGCGATCATCCGACAGTACCATAAAGATACGGACACCACCTATGTCTACGAGTCCATCAGCTACTGGGATGCGGAGAAACAGCAGTCCCGCTCAAAAAGGAAGCTCCTGGGCAAGGTAGATCCCCTGACCGGGGAGATCATCCCCACCGGGAAGCGCGGCCGGAAGAAAAAGGAGGCTGCCCCCGCCGAACAGGTTCCCGCAGCGCAGGACCTGGCTGCGCGGGACGAGCGGATCCGCGAGCTCACGCTTTCGCTCGCGCAGAAGGAGGAAGCGCTCGCCTGCCTGAAGAAGGAGAACGAAGCCCTCCGCAGTGCAGCAGCCCAGGCCCTCACATATCTGGAACAGAGCGCGGACATCTTCCGTGCCGTGATGCAGCCACATCAGTGAGGGTGCCGGCATGAGGGATGACCTGCGAAAGCTTTCCGAAGATCTTGCGGGCATGAGCCGTGAAGATCTCATAAGGACAGCGATGGAGCTGATCCGCGATAAGGATGAGCTTCTTGCCCGCGAGGCTGAACGGAGCCGCGCCGATACGGAGATGGCCATCCAGTTCGGGCAGATGAAAGCCGAACTGGACGGGGCCAGAAAGGAGAACCTGTACCTTAAGAAGGAAAACAAGGATCTTCACGACCAGCTCAAGCTCCGCAAAAACGATCTTTTCGGATGCAGTTCCGAAAGATCCGCCGGCCTTCCGGGGCAGGCTTCTTCGGAATGCCCGGATCCCCTGTCAGAAGCAGCTCTTCCCTCAGATGAAGGAGATGGCGCTTCTGAAGGCCCCGAAAACGGCTCCCGGCCTTCTCCCGATGTTTCTGGAAACGGGGAGAGCATACAGGCCCAGTCAGAGCCCTCTTCCGAAGAAAAGGTGCCTGCCCCTGTGGAAGAAGCTGACGCGGTGCCGTATGGGACCTGCCGGGAAAAAAAGGGATCCCGCACAGGAAACGGCGGAAGGAAGAAAACGGACATCTCCCGGCTCCCCAGACGGACAGTCTACCATTTCAATAAAGAAGAACTGGACCGGGAATACGGGGAAGGGAACTGGCGCATCAGCACCTGGCAGGAAAGCGAGGAGGTCATCGCAGTGCGTGCTTCTGTGTATGTGCGCGTCAACTGCACGCCCGTCATATCCGTCGGCGTGGAACACCGGACAGAGAGGATCCCCTATCAGGAAAAACTCCTGCCCGGATCCCTCGCGTCGCCGTCGCTGGTGGCATACATCATTTTCTGCAAGCTGGTCCTCGACATCCCCCTCTACCGCCAGGAAGAGGAATTTCTGAGACAGAACTTCCCGCTGTCCAGGCAGACGATGAGCAACTGGTTCCTCCGCTTTGTTCCGGACCTGTTAGGCCCGGTCTATGACAGGCTGTGCACAAAGCTCCTGCTGTTCAGCCATGTCCACAGCGACGAAACGATACTCGAGGTGATCGATGATGGGAGAAAGGCCGGTTCTCAAAGCTATATGTGGATCCACACCAGCGGAGAACTCGAGCAGGGCCCGCCGATCACCGTCTTCTATTATGAACTGACCCGGAATACAGACCATCTGCGGAAGTTTTTCCTGGAAAGGGGCTACAGGGGCATCTGTACCTGTGACGCATACGCTGCTTATGACCTGATGGAAAAAGAGTCCAATGGAGCCATAACTGTATCAAGGTGCTGGATGCACTGCAGGCGCGGGTTTGTTTATGCCCTGGTGACCGCTGTGGACAAAAACATGGATCCCGGGCAGGTCGCTTCCCTCCCGGAGTTTGCTGCCCTGGACAAGGCAGATGCCGTTTTTGATGCGGATACCCCGCTCAAAAAGCTGGATGCCGAAGAGCGTGGACGGATGCGGGATACAGAAGTCCGCCCCAAAGTGGATGCCTTCTTTGAATATCTACACTCACTGGATATCGAAAGCGGTGCTTATGGGAGACGTTTCTGCGATGCTGTAAAATATGCTCTGAACCAGGAATCGAAGCTCCGCCTCTTTCTGGATGACCCCATGATCCCATGCGATAACGGGTATGCCGAGAGATCTATCCGCCCCTTTGCCGTTTCAAGGCGCAACTGGCTGTTCTGCTATTCGGTAGATGGCGCGAAAGATCTGGCGATCGCCTGTACGATCATCGAGACTGCCAAAGCCAATGGCGCGGATCCCTACTATTACATGAGGTTCCTCCTGGAAAAGATGCCGGCCCACATGGATGAGAAAAACATGGATTTCCTCGATGACATGATGCCCTGGTCAGAGCAGTACCGTGCCTACGAAAGGGCGGCACTGGAAAAAGAACTCCGTTTCTTTGATGAGGGTGAACCTCCGGAAGCCCCCAGGACCCCTTCAAAGAGATTCCCCAAAGCCGCGTCATGATCAATGCAGCAGTCATCCGGATCCGATCCGCCATTTCGGAAATGGCGGGGATCAGATAAAAAAACGGTTTTGGCGTAAGTCGAAAAAATAACTCATTTTTTCGACCTGGTCACTTAGATTTTAAAGGAAGCCTGTCGGTATCCTTTGGAGAAATACACGTAACATTTGACGCTTACGTTTTTTTGGAGAAGGCGATTACTTCTCTTCAGCACCTTGACATTTTCGGGCGTC
>JAUNEM010000204.1 GCA_030525515.1 Eubacteriales bacterium | reverse complement strand
CGGGAAAACCCACTTTACTCAGGGAGGTTCAAAGCTCTCGGGAAAACCCACTTTACTCAGGGAGGTTAGAATTTATGAAAGAGAATATGAAACCGGAAAAAAATGTCAAAGGCAGAAAGCCCTTCAACTGCGGCAGGCTCCTGTGCCTGCTGGTGTCCGCCTCGCTCTGTGCGGCAGCCTTCTTTGTCTCGGGCTGCGGATCTGATGCGTCCGGGGCCGGCAGTACATCCGTCAAAGCTTCCGCTTCCGAGGTCGGCTCCTCCGGTCAGGCGGCTGCCCCAGCGGACACAGTGACAGTCTCCGCAAAGGGAAGTTCCTACGCGGTGCCCGATCGGGCTGAACTCCGGTTCGGAGTCCGCACGCAGGCGAAAACCGCCTCAGAGGCACAGGCAGATAACAGCAAAAGCGTAGATGCTGTCATCAGTGTCCTGAAAAAGAACGGAATTTCCGAGGAAAACATCCAGACAACCTGGTACGATGTGAGCCCTCAGTACGACTGGAACACCGGCAACGGCGATACCATCACAGGCTACAGTGTCTCCAGCAGTCTCTCTGTCAAAAATGTGAAAATTGATAAAGCCGGCGCTCTGATCACCGCCTGCACCGAAGCGGGCGCCAATGAATTTAACGGTGTCAGCTACAGCTGCACGGAATACGATAAATACTACGGCCAAGCCCTGAAGCAGGCCGTCGTGTCTTCAAAAGAAAAGGCAGAGATGCTTGCGGAGGCCGCCGGCCGCACTCTCGGCCCCGTCACCAATATCGTGGAGGGTTATCAGGATACGACCTACGCGGTGAACGCCAAGGCCATGTCTGCCATGGACGGCGCAGGCGCTATGGAAGAGAGCGCCCAAAGCGCAAACCTCCTGCCCGGAGAGGCAGAGATCACAGCCAACGTCACCGTGACCTATGTGCTGAAATAATCTGCCCGGCTCTGATACGCTGCCGAAGGAGATTCACCCCCATAGCTAAGTACCGCAAATTATGTATGCTGAAATCTGCGGGCTGCTTAGCGCGTCCTGCGCTTGAAAAGACACGCCTGAACCGGTCATATAGTTCAGGCGTGTCTTCTTTTTTTATTGTAATGACCGGTATTTCAACGATCTTTTTAATAATCTCTTTTATCGTCCGCTTTTAACGATTTTTTTCATTCCTTTTTATCGTTCGCTTCTGACAATCACTTGATATTCACAAGCGGACTTCTGCTGCTCCGGCTCATCATGATCAGCTCTGCGGATTGGCGCGGAGCCATTTGACAATGTCCCGGCTCTCATAGAGAGGCTTTCCGTCAATGAAAAGACAGGGAATCTGTTCCTTTCCGCCGACCTCGACAAGCCGCTTCATATGAGCGTCACTTGTGTCGATATTGCAGAATTCTATATCTGTCCTTCCCTCTTTTTCAATCTCCTTCTGAACCATGTGGCAATAAGGGCAGGTGGTTCCTATGAAAAGCTCCAGTTTCATCTGTTTTCCTCCTCTGCGTCTGCATCTATCCTGCTGCGCGGAGCAGCACACTTTCCTTGGCTTTTTTCGCGTGGGTATCCTCGCGGAGCGTTTTTTCTTCATCGTGGGTTGTGCCCGCGATGAAACGGGTTTCCTTTTTTCGCGCGCGTATCCCACCGGTCTTTCTTCCGGCCAATCCGGTCAGCCGGGGCTTTTTCAGTCCTCCTCCGGCATGAAAAGGGCCAGAGAATAATTTTGGTAGGCGTAGTCGTTCGTCACTTCACGGATCACATGGATATTTCCCGGGAAATCAATTTCTTCAATCACTTCGTTTTCATCCCGAAGCTCCACTTCCATGACCGCCTGTTTTTCCCATTCAGGATAAATGTCAATTTCAAAATAGCGGTTGTTTTCAATCAGGCAGTAGCGGGTCTTGCGAATGGGCCTTCTTTCCGGATCCGCCTGATGCAGAAATGCGGCATATTCCTCCTTGGAAATTCTTTTTTCGATCTCCACCCGGGCGGTGTCGGAAATACGTCTCTTCTCCGTCCAGTAATACACGTATTTTCCGTTGCGCCCTCTCCGGCGTACGCGCATCTCCGCATCGCCGGGACTGTAGAGGTAAGTCTGTACGATTTCCACCTTCTCACAGTTGGGCATCGCCTCAAATCTGCAGACATCCGGATAACGGATCAGATATTTGCGCTCGATTTCCAGCGGGACGGACTCTCCGAGGAAGGAAGCGATCTCCCTGACAAGCCTGTTCAGTTTTTCCTCAAAGGGGGTGGAATTGTCGATAATACGGAAATGCGGGTGTCCGGTCCAGGCGGCGATCAGCTTGTCATCCACTTCGACCGCCTGCTCTGGGGTCTCGGTTCTGGCATCGTTGTTTGACAATGTGTAGGCCTCCAGTGCCCCCTTTGCCGCTGTGGTGAGATGAAAGACCGCATCGTACTGATCTCTCTCCTCCACTTCGTTGAGCCCCAGCGCCCCCATGACATTTTTAAACTCAGTGTCATTCATGTAGGCGCGGTTGTCCAATACACCTCTGTCGCAGACGATCAGGACCTTCTCCGCCCCCATGTGCTTCGCGGCACGCTCAAAGATTTCCTCTTTTCTTTTCTGCAGAGAAATCTGGCATTTCTGATACTCTTCGTTTGTCACCAGCGTCCACGGAGCCACTCCGCCGGTAATCAGTTCTGTTGCCGTCTCATGCACGAAAAGCACTTTATATCCGAGCTTGGCAAAGTCCTTCTGAACTTTTCCCATTGCCGTTGTCTTGCCGCCGCAGGGACCACCGGTAATAACTATTTTTGTGATTTTCATGTCTTTCCTCTCTGCAGGCCGATGGCTTTTCTGCTCCGGGAACTTTTATTTTTTCTGCTCCAGGATCTTCTCCACAAGTTCCGTGCATTCATAGACCATTCCGTCACAGTGGGGTTTCCTCTTTCCGCCCGCTTCCTTGTTCATGCGCAGAAGGTCCCCGCAGTTGAGACATCCCTTGTGGTTTTCCCGGACAGCCCGCAAAAACGCGCCGACTGTTTCCATATCATCGATTCCGTACATTCCCAGTACCATGAGGCCTCCGGTGACGGCGCCGCAGGTCGCTGCCATCTTCATGCCGTTTCCGAAGTTGGCGGCAACTCCGACGGACTGCTCCCAGGAGAGTCCGGAATCCGGGGCGAACGCGCACAAAAGAGCCTGTGCGCAATTATAATGTACGTCCGGGTCGTTGCGGATGATTTTTGCTTTTTCCAGATATTTTCCCATTTCAGTATTTCTCCTTATCTTATTCGTTAGCCGTCTCCCCGGCAGGTATATGAAAAACTACGCCCGCAAATGTCCGCAAGACCGGATATGCAGGCATATCTGTCTTTGCGGCCGATTGCTCGCTGTTTATTCACATCTCAAATTTCATGCCGGTGAGTCTGGGCAGCATGGTCGCAAGGAAGGAATAGACATATTCCACACTGGCCAGGCGCACAGCATCCCTGCCGATCTCGCCGAACTGCTTTGTCGCGGACATGGTCTTTCCGTCGATCACAAAGCCAAAGCAGACCATTCCCACGGGCTTGGTCTTCGTTCCCCCGGTAGGACCGGCAATGCCGGTGATGCCTACGCCGACCTGCGCCCCGTTGGCGCGGGCTGTGCCGACCGCCATCTGGACCGCCACTTCCTCGCTGACAACTCCTTTTTCCGCAATCGTTTCTGCGGAGACTCCCAGATATTTTTCCTTGGCTTCATTCGAATAGGTCACGAAAGAAGCATTGAAGACATTGGAGGCAGAGGGAATATCCACCAGATGGGCGGCTGCCAGTCCTGCCGTGCAGGACTCCGCAAAGGAAATTGTCCATCCCCTGGATGTCAGGATATCAACGATCAATGCCGCCCTTGCGTCGATTTCTTCAGGATTTATCACATACTCCATATCTCTTCCTCCCGCTGACACATGTCCTTCCGCCGGAAAGGTTTCCGCTGTCCGACTGCTTTTCTCTGTCCCGGCCTGTCGAAGGGCTTCCTGCCCATTCCGCCGCCCGGTCAGCCTATTACAATTCTACCACAGACAGCTGTTGTTTATCTCAAATTCCTTAAATTTTCGATGTAATCGATGCAGCGCAATTTCAACGCATTTTCGATGTAACAATGGCTGCAGCGATCCAGGAATGAAAGGTCCGCCCCCCCCCCCGATTCTATCTCTGATTCCGTCCCCTGAAAATGACACGATTGTCATAATCATGTCACTTTCTTTTTATCTGCTCCTCTTATGATGATAGTACAGACACAGTAAAGACATGAGAATTGGTCGATACCGGATATACTGCAGCCGGTTCAGCCGCCAAAAGCGTGACTGGAGGAGTATCACAAAAGAGAAGGAGGAGTGAAAAATGTCAGCAGCAGTAGGATTTATAATGATCATCGTCATTGTTGCTTTGTTGTTGAACTATCGTTGTACTTGTAGTTATACCTTCGATCGCAGCCCTGATTCTGGGGAATAATCCAATCGCAGTGGCAGATATGATCAAAGAAGGCGTCACGACGACGACCAGTAACGGCATCTTGTTTATTTTTTCGGTTATCTACTTCGGTGTTCTGTCAGATACGGGCTTGTTTGATATCATCGTGAACTGGCTCGTTAAAATGGCGGGAAGCAACGTCATTACATCTATGTCCCCGGCATCCGCAAGGCCCTCGACGGCGACCTCTCCGACATCAAGGGTTACGTCATCAAGGATGGAAAAGCCACGCAGATTGACCTCTACATCCTCGACATGACAAAGAACGAGCGCGAGATTGTCAAAGCCGGATGCCTGATCAACTTTAACAAAAACAGAAGAGCTGCAAAGTAACAGCTCCCTGACCGGATAGTTTTTTC
>JAUNEM010000042.1 GCA_030525515.1 Eubacteriales bacterium | reverse complement strand
ATAAAAGAGAATAAAAGAGAATAAAAGAGGGCACAAACGGGCACAAACGGCGCTGCCGGGCTGATGAAGCCGCGGTTTACAATCAGCCGCCCCGATGATAAAATGATATCTATTCCGTTTCCAATGGAACATAGGCCATTGAACGGTACACGGGTTTTGAATGGAACATAGATCTTTCAAAATGGAGATTTTTTATATGAGTAATTTTGAAAAAAAATTCGGCAGATACGCGGTCAGCAATCTTTCATTGAAGCTGGTAGTTCTCTATGTTCTCGGATATGTGCTCTACTTCGTGCAGCCTGCGGTTTTTTCGCTGCTGACACTGGATGTTTCCGCGATTCTGCACGGGCAGATCTGGAGGATTGTCTCCTGGCTTCTTGTGCCTCCGGATGCCGGTTCCAATTACTTTTTTGTCGCCATCATGCTGTATTTTTATTACAGCATCGGCACGGCACTTGAGAGGGTGTGGGGAGACTACAAATATAATGTCTATATTTTCCTCGGCATCATCCTGACAGTCATCAGTGCTTTTCTGTGGACCGGATTTATGAAACTGTCCGGCATTTCCGGCTCTGATCTGGAGTATGTGACCAGACTCGGTGCGTCCTTTTTCAGCACCTACTATATAAATATGTGCATTTTCCTGGCTTTCGCCCTGACATTTCCGGAAGCCCAGGTCTATCTATTTTTTATCCTGCCCATCAAGGTGAAATATCTTGGATGGATCGACGTAGGTTTCCTCGTTCTGAGCATGATCACCGGAAACATCGCGGAGCGCTTTGTGATCGCGGCGGCTCTGCTGAATGTCCTGCTTCTCTTCCTGAGGTCCAGAAACTGGATGAGTTATTCCCCCGGAGAGGTGAGAAGGCGCCAGAAGTTCCGCAGATCCGTGGAAGAGGGAAGGAAAACGACCACTGCCGGCGGGCAGGGCACCATGCACAGATGCGCGATCTGCGGGCGCACGGAGAAAGACGGGGATATGCTGGAGTTCCGCTACTGCACCAAGTGTGAGGGCGGGCTCGAGTACTGCCGCGACCATCTGTTTTCGCATGTGCATGTAAAGAAGGGTGAAAAACCTCATATGTTGCCCGGACAGCCCGGGGAGGACAATTGAAAAACGGTCCGGCAGGATGGCGGATCAAATGAGGACAGGACCGCTGCGCAGGACCGGCACTTTATAGAGATGAAGGGCCCCGGCAGGGGCTGAGGATATTTGAATGAATGATAAAGAGACAGCAAGAGAGCAGGAGTTTATGAAACTTCTGCAGGAGACACTGAAGCAGGCGCGCAGGAGAGGGGGGATCATCTCCAGGGAGGAAGTCGCGGAGAATTTCGAAAATCTTTCCCTGGACAAGGAACAGCTCGATCAGGTTGAAGCCTATCTGAAAGCCCATAAGATTACAGTGGGAGTAACTTCGGGAAACGAGGAGGATCTGCCTGAAGAGGAGAGGGACTTCCTCGAGTCTTACATGGAAATGCTCGCTGCTGTTCCAAGGCTTTCCGATTCCGTCCTTGAGGCGGTGGAGATTTCGGCGATGGCAGGAGAGCCCTCTGCGCAGAAAGAACTCATCGAACAGATGCTGGGAAATGTCGTGGATATCGCGAAACTGTATACAGGACAGGGAGTCAGCGTGGAAGAGCTGGTCGGCGCCGGCAATGAGGCGCTTGTGACGGGAGTGAAGCTCCTGGGCCACCTTGAGAAACCTGAAGAGGTCCCGGGTGAGCTCGGAAGGCGGATCATGGACAGCATGGAGGACCTGATCGCCGCAATGCTGGACGAGAAGGCATTTGACCGCGAGATGGAAGATGAGGTCAACCTGGTCGCCGACAAGGCGAAAGAGCTTGCGGAGCTGCTGGGAAGAAAAGTGACGCCCCTTGAACTTGCGGGGGAAGGGGACGTGACCTCTGAACAGATCGCTGACGCCATCAGGCTGACCGGCGGCAGGATCGAGGATCTGGAGCAGACGACCTGAGCCGGAAGCGGGGTTGAACCCTGCGGAATGCCCCTGAAAAAAAGGCCTTCTGCAGCCTTTCGAAAAGAGAACGGCCTCTTAACAGGCCACACCGGACGGGTGCAGCCTGTTTCATTATGATACGGCCGGTGTAATGTGGTGTCAGGCGTCATAACACTGGCCCGTGTCAGGAGCCATGACCCGGCCCTGCGTCTGTCAGGCGGCATTGACCGCCGGAAGAGATAAGGCTATACTGGAAGAAATCATCATCACTGAAAACGAAGAGGAAATACATTCGTAAGGCCGGACTGTCCTGCAGTCTGCCGGGCAGGGAAAGAGCTGCTTCGACTGTACTTCCTTGTTTTTTTGCAAAAAAAACATCTTGCAGATGCAGAGTCGGAATGATATACTGACTTACGAACAGATGTTCTTACTTTTGGAATTGATACGGACGGCTGCTGCAGGCCGCCTTTATTCAGAAGGAGAGAAAGATGGCTAATGTGAAAGAAGACAGACAGAAGGCGCTGGACGCGGCGCTGGCACAGATAGAGAAGCAGTTTGGCAAAGGTGCGGTGATGAAGCTGGGAGATCCCTCTGCCCAGATGAATGTGGAGACCATTCCCACAGGATCACTGAGCCTTGATATAGCGCTGGGACTGGGCGGCATTCCCCGCGGCAGAATCATCGAGATCTACGGACCGGAATCTTCCGGTAAGACCACAGTCACCCTCCACATGATCGCGGAGGTGCAGAGGCGCGGAGGCATCGCGGGCTTTATTGACGCGGAGCACGCGCTGGATCCCGTGTACGCGAAGAACATAGGGGTGGATATTGACAACCTCTACATTTCTCAGCCGGACAGCGGCGAGCAGGCGCTTGAGATCACTGAGACAATGGTGCGCTCCGGCGCAATCGACATTGTCGTAGTCGACTCCGTGGCGGCTCTTGTTCCCAAGGCTGAGATTGACGGCGATATGGGTGATTCCCACGTCGGACTTCATGCCCGCCTGATGTCCCAGGCCCTTCGAAAGCTGACGGCGGTCATCAGCAAATCCAACTGCTCCGTCGTTTTCATCAACCAGCTTCGTGAGAAAGTCGGCATCATGTTCGGAAATCCCGAAGTGACGACCGGCGGCCGCGCGCTGAAGTTCTATTCTTCTGTCCGGATGGATGTCAGAAGGATTGAGACCCTGAAACAGGGCGGCGAGATGATCGGCAACCGCACCAGGGTCAGGATTGTCAAGAACAAGATCGCGCCGCCCTTCAAAGAGGCGGAGTTCGATATCATGTTCGGAAAGGGAATCTCCTACGTAGGGGATGTTCTTGACCTCGCGGCGGCGTGCGACATCGTCAACAAGAGCGGTGCCTGGTACAACTATGAAGGGAACCGCGTGGGACAGGGACGCGAGAATTCCAAGCAGTTCCTGCTTGACCACCCGGATATTCTCGCCGAGATCGACCGCAGGGTGCGGGAGCACTACAACCTGGATCCTGACGGGGCGAAGACTCCCGCGCCGAATCCCGAATCAGCGACGGAGGCAGCTGAAGACGACCAGTGAAGGCCGGTCCGGCAAATATTCGGGACGCCGGTTTTCATGCAGGGGGGGGGCAGGGACAGCCGCCTCCGGTCACCGGACCGCTGCAGGACTGCCGCAAGTGCAAATCACGGGAGCCGATGACTGTTTTGACAGGAGGGAGTATTGAACAGGATTCTCTCAATTGAAAAGCTGGACAGGTACGGCCGCGCGGCGGAGGGCGCGGGGGAGAAATCCTCCCGGCACACACCCGCCGGCCCCCGCGGCAGATTCGCGCGGGTGCGTGTGACGCCGGAAGTGGGTGAGCCGTTTACGATCTCCGGGAGGACTGCGGATCAGCTGGGACTTGCGGAGGGGGGAGAACTGTCCGATGAAGTATACGCCGAAATCCTGCAGTCTCTTCGGGCATCCTGCCTGCAGCGCTGCGGGACTCTTCTGGGAAGCCGAGACTATCCGGAGGCCCGCCTGCAGAAGAAACTGCAGGAGGCCGGATTTCCATCGGCGATTATCAGAGAATGTATCGGAAAGCTCAAGGAGGCACATTATCTGGATGACAGACGCTATGCGCAGAGCTATGTCCGCAGCCATCTGCAGGACCGCAGCAGCCTTCGCATCCGCATGGATCTGAAGGATCGCGGTATTCCGGAGGAATTGATCGATGAGGCTTTCGAAGAGCTTGACGGGGAGATTGATTCCCGGCAGGCCCAGCTTGACCAGATCCGGCGTCTGCTTCGGAAACGGGGATACGAACCCGGGAGGGACGACTACACGCAGAAGCAGAAGACCATGGCTTTTCTGCATCGGAAGGGCTATGAGCCCGAGCTGATCCGGCGCGCTATGGAAGAGTAAAACAGAAGAGTACAACAGAAAAATAAAACAGAAGAGTAAAATCAACTGTCGCTGCACTTTTTTTCAATCTGTATATTTGCTGTATATTTGTGCCGCAGCGAAAGCGGCATCACCCCCGGGGACATCCCCGGGGGTTTCCATACATGGAACTTATCCTTGACATTGACACACAATCAGATTAAAATTTAGCTGTTGTGAGTATGTTCTTTTGGAGTATGCATTCTCCGATGTTGTCTGGGAAACGGAGTGTGCATTCCGAATGATGTGTACATACAGATTAATTGAATAAGGAGGTGCTCCTGTATGCCGATAGGGATCATTATTGCGGTGGTTCTGACTTTGGCTGCAGCAGTTCCCATCACCTGGTATATCACTTCCGACTACCACAGGAAGCAGGATGAGATCAAGGTGGACAGCGCAAACGCAAAGGCCCGGTCGATCATCGACGAAGCCCTTCGCGAGGCAGAATCCAAAAAGCGCGAAGCCATGCTGGAGATCCGGGAAGAGACGTTCAAATCCAAGAACGAACTTGAAAAGGAAATCCAGAATAGGCGCAATGAAGTTCAGAAAAATGAGCGGAGGATTCAGCAGAAGGAAGAGCAGATCGACAACAAGGTTGAACAGCTTGAGCGCAGGGAACAGAATCTGGCGGCTAAAGAAGAGGAACTGCAGAAGATTCAGAAAGAAGTTTCTCAGCTTAATGAGCAGCGCGTACAGGAACTAGAGCGAATTTCAGGCCTTACCTCCGAACAGGCAAAAGAACACCTTTTAAAAATTGTTGAGGACGAAGTGAAACTGGATTCCGCCAGGATGATTAAAGAAATCGAGGCGGAAGCTAAGGAAGAAGCAGATAAGAGGGCAAAAGAATACGTGGTCAATGCCATACAGCGCTGTGCGGCAGATCATTGTTCGGAAGCCACAATTTCTGTTGTACAGCTGCCCGGAGATGAGATGAAGGGCAGGATCATCGGTCGTGAAGGACGCAACATTCGTACTCTTGAGACGATGACAGGCGTCGATCTGATTATTGATGATACACCGGAGGCAGTCGTTATTTCTGCCTTCGATCCGATCCGGCGAGAGGTCGCACGTGTCGCGCTTGAGAAGCTGATCGTTGACGGCAGGATCCACCCTGCCAGAATCGAGGAGATGGTCACAAAAGCGCAGCGTGAAGTGGAAGCCAGAATCAAAGAGGAGGGTGAGGCTGCCACACTCGAAGTCGGCGTACATGGTATTCACCCGGAACTTGTGCGTCTGCTGGGTAAGATGCGTTTCCGCACCAGCTATGGTCAGAATGCTCTGAAGCATTCGATCGAGGTTGCACAGCTCTCCGGTCTTCTGGCGAGCGAGCTCGGACTGGATGTCCGTCTTGCCAAACGTGCGGGACTGCTCCATGATATCGGAAAAGCTGTGGACCATGAGATGGAAGGTTCTCATGTACAGCTGGGTGCCGAGTTATGCAGGAAATATAAAGAATCGCAGACAGTCATCAATTCCGTGGAAGCGCACCACGGTGATGTCGAGGCGACGAGCCTGATCGCCTGTATCGTACAGGCGGCAGATACGATCTCCGCAGCCCGTCCGGGCGCACGGAGAGAGACTCTCGAGGCATATACAACGAGGCTGAAACAGCTGGAGGAAATCACAAACAGTTTTAAAGGGGTTAGTAATTCTTATGCCATTCAGGCAGGCAGAGAAGTTCGCGTAATGGTAGTTCCTGAGCAGATCAGCGATGCTGATATGGTGCTGCTGGCAAGAGATATTTCCAAGAGGATTGAAGCCGATATGGAATATCCCGGCCAGATTAAAGTTAATTTGATCCGTGAGTCCAGAGTTACGGATTATGCAAAGTAAAGATTTGGAATAATTATTTCAGATAACCGCTCATGACGGGGCGGTTATGCGATTAACATAATTACATGCGGCTGCGGCAACAGAGGCAGCTGCGGACAGACTATGTTGACAGCAGATGCTGCGGCTTTCCGGGAGGAGGCCGCAGCATTTTTTGACGCTGTCTTTTTGGAAAAACCAGGTGCAGGGCATGCGGGGCAGGAAAATATTGGGGCGGGTGAGAAGATCAGGACGGCGGGAGAGAAGAAAAAACGCCCGCGGATTCCTCCGCAGGGCTCAGAGCAGGTCCGGATTCTTCAGCGGCACAGTCCTTTTTTTGTTCATCTAAGATTCTTATTGGATTTAATAATGAAAATTTCCTGATTTATAACGATTTTTTGTGCAAATCATCCATAAATAGGTTATAATAAATTTGCGTTGTTAATTTCTGTTCGTAACAGATTATACGGCGGGCAGTTGCCGGTTGTTTTCATTACCCAGTCTCATTTCACTATCAGGGGGTTATCAATATGAAGAAGATTCTTTTTGTGGCATCAGAAGGCGTTCCTTTTATCAAGACAGGCGGTCTGGCAGACGTTGTCGGTTCTCTTCCCAAGGAACTTGATAAAAATTATTATGATGTCAGAGTGATCATGCCTAAGTATTCCTGCATGAAGCAGGAGATGAAGGACAAGATGGAGTATGTCACGCACTTCTATATGGATTTCCATTGGAAGAGCGAATATGTCGGCGTTCTCCAGGCGGAAGTGGAAGGCATTACCTTCTATTTCATTGACAACGAGGGCTTCTTCACCAGTGATAAGCCTTATACCGATGACCCCATGTTTGAAATCACTCGTTTCGCCTTCTTCTCCAAGGCGGTTCTGTCCGCTCTGCCCACGATTGACTTCAGGCCCGACCTCATTCACTGCCATGACTGGCAGACCGGCCTGGTACCCGTATATCTCAAGGAGAGGTTCGCAGGAAGCGAGTTCTTCCAGGGAATCAAGTCTGTTATGACGATCCACAACCTCAAGTTCCAGGGCAAGTGGAATGTCCGCGATGTCGAAGATATCACCGGTCTTTCCGGCTATTATTTCACACCGGACAAACTGGAAGCCTACAAAGATGCCAACCTGCTCAAGGGAGGTATCGTTTATGCTGACGCGATTACGACCGTTTCTCCCACATACGCTGAGGAGATCAAGACCCAGTTCTACGGCGAAGGTCTGGACGGCCTGCTCAATGCCAGAAGCCATGACCTGCGCGGTATCATAAACGGTATCGATTATACAGACTTCTCCCCGGACAATGACAAGAAGATCCCTCAGCCTTATACAGTTGAGAACTTCCGCAAGATGAAGGTCAAAAACAAACTGGCCCTTCAGAAGGAGCTGGGACTCAAGGTCGACGAAAAGTGCTTCATGATCGGTATCGTCTCCAGACTGACAGACCAGAAGGGCTTCGACCTGATCGCCTATGTTCTCGAAGAGATTCTCTCTCTCGACGCCATTCAGATGGTCGTCCTGGGTACCGGCGAGGAGCGTTATGAGAATATGTTCCGCTACTTCGACTGGAAGTACAACGACAAGATCTCCGCGAATATCTACTATTCGGATGAGCTGTCGCACAAGATTTACGCTTCCTCCGATGCGTTCCTGATGCCTTCCCTGTTTGAGCCCTGCGGACTTTCCCAGCTGATGTCCCTGCGCTACGGCACACTTCCGATCGTCCGCGAGACAGGCGGTCTGAAGGATACGGTCGAGCCTTACAACGAGTTTGAGGGAACCGGCACAGGCTTCACATTTGCAAACTACAATGCGCACGAGATGATGCATTCGATCCGCTATGCGGAGCAGGTCTATTATGACAAGCGCCTCGAGTGGAACAAGATGGTTGAGCGCGCTATGACTGCAGACTTCTCCTGGAAACAGTCCGCAGCCAAGTATCAGGAGATGTATGACTGGCTGATCGGCTGAGTTTCCGGAATGTTCTGTTGTTGAACATCTATAAGAGTATTATTCATTGAATCTGTGAGGCGGGACATTGACCGGAATGTCCCGCTTCTTTTTTCGGGATTTTATCAGCGACCTTGTTGCTGTGGTTTTTATAGAAACCTTGTTGCTGTGCTTTTTTTATAGAAACCTTGTTGTCGTGGATTTTTTTCTTGCATCCTGCTATAGTATCATTTATATTTTTTAAGCATGTGTTTGGCAGGATGGCTTGTAACCGCGGGGGCGCGGAATAATAGAAGTGGAAAAAATGAGAGACAGAGAAATAAAGAACGGGCAGAGACGGGAAAAAGGAAAAAGGGACGGAATCTACGAAGAAGGGGCCTGGAGAGCAGGGGGTGAATCCCCGGATCCGTATGCGGAGGATGTGAGGGTCCCGAAGTGGTCTGATGAAGAGGAAGAGGATGGGGCCGGACCGGGCGGCGGGATCGTTGTTCAGGCGGGCATTCTTGCGATCGCGACGATCGTTGTCCGCATCATCGGCCTTTTATACAGGGCGCCTCTGACTGCCATCATCGGAGATGAAGGCAACGGCTATTACGGGGCGGCTTACAACATCTATATGATCATATTGATCCTGTCATCAAATTCTCTCCCGGCGGCGATTTCCCGGCAGATGTCTGCCAAAATCGCGGTGAAAGAATACAGGAACGCCCAGAGGGCTTTCCACTGCGCGGTGCTTTACTCATTGATCGTCGGCACTGCGGGCAGCATGCTCCTGTATTTCGGCGCCCCGCTGCTGGTGCCGTCGAACGCGGTGCCCGTCCTGCGTGTTTTCGCGCCCACGGTCTTTCTGTTCGGAATTCTCGGAGCGGTTAGAGGGTATTTCCAGGCCAACCAGTCGATGGTCCAGACTTCGGTATCACAGATTCTGGAGCAGATCGCCAATGCCGCGGTCAGTATCGGGGCAGCGACCCTGCTGATCCGGACGGCGGCCCTGCATGCCGGAAAAACCGAGATCGCAGTCCGGGGAGCCATGGGAAGTGCTCTTGGTACCGGGAGCGGCGTCGCGACGGCGCTGCTCTTTATGGCGATTGCCTACCTGCGCCACAGAGGAAAGTATTTCCGCAGGATCGGCAGGGATACAAAAGCGGTGGAGCCATATAAGGCGATCATGAAGAGCACAATTCTTGTGATCACGCCTTTCATTTTGAGCAGCTTCATCCTGAATCTCACGACGACCCTCAATCAGATGATCTACCTGAAGATGATGATCGACGGGAGAGGCCTCTCCGAGCCGGCGGTGACGACAGTTTTCGGCCTTTTTTCCAATAAGGCGGTGGTCATCACCAACATACCGATCTCAGTGGCGACGGCTGTGTCCGCCGCGATCATTCCCAATATTTCTACGTCTCACGCCTCGGGAGATATAGCCGAGACGAGGCGCAGGTCTGTCAATGCATCCCGCATGGCGCTGGTCATCTCCATTCCCTGCGCGGTGGGACTGGCAGTTCTCGCGCGGCCTGTCACGATGCTGATGTTCCCGCAGTGGGATACTCTGGACATGGCTTCCATGCTCCTGGCTCTGCAGGCAGTGACTGTGATCTTTTTGTCTGTCGGGACGATCACCAACGCGGTCCTGCAGGCAATCGGAAAAATGAACATGCCTATTGTCAGCGCGGGCGTTTCCCTGATCATTCAGACGGTCGTCCTCGCCTTCCTTCTCCGCTTCACGGACTGGGGGGTCTATGCCCTGGTTCTGGTCAGCGTGCTGTACGCTGCGATCATTTTCGCCCTCAACGAGCTGTTTCTGCGCCGCTATCTCGACCTGAAGATTGATTCCGCCCAGGTCTATGGCAAGCCGCTTCTCAGCGCGGCGGTCATGGGGGTTGCGGCCTTTGGAGTCTACACCGGAATCTTTCGGCTGGTCTCCCGCTTTCGGGGAGAGTATTTCAGCAACTTTGCGGCTGTGCTCCCGGCGATTCTGGTGGCAGTGCCCGTATACTTCTTCCTTCTGATCAAACTGAAAGGCTTTACGGAAGAGGACATTCTGGGTCTTCCCAAAGGCGCGGGGCTGGTCCGCCTGCTCAGGAAGCTGCGCTGGCTTTGACAGGGCAGATATTAATCGTTTACTTCCCGGAGGCCGCTGATGTCGGTCCTGGCCAGGATGGAGTAGTTTGTGTAATAGACGACAAAGCCCGGGGCAGCTCCGGAAGGCTTTTTGACATTGCGGCGCTCGAGGTAGTCAATCTCCACTTTGTCCTGGCTGCGGCCGCTGGAGTAATAGGCGGCCAGGGAAGCAGCCTCCTCAAAGGCACGGTCCGGGATTTCATCCATGGATTTTCCGCCGGAGCGCAGCAGAACATGGGAGCCCGGCATATCGTTGGCATGAAACCAGATGTCGCGGCCGTCCGCGATCCGGAAAGTGATCTCGTCGTTCTGGGTGTTGTTTTTTCCTACATATATATCGTAGCCGTCGCTGCTCAGATAGTGGAGCGGCTTACTCTGGGGGGCGCGTGCGCGCCCTTTTTTCGCGTCTTTTTTCTGTCCGGTATATCTTCGGCGCAGGTAACCGCTCTCCTCCATCTCCCTGCGGATCTGGGAGAGATCGGCATCCGTTGTGGAGAATTCCAGGGCGTTCTGAATGCTGCGGAGATGGTCGATCTCAGCTTTGACTTCGACAGTGAGGCGGGTCAGCGCCTCATGAGTCCGCTTCATGCGGGCATAGCGGTCAAAATATTTCTGAGCGTTCTGCTGGGCGCTCAGAGTCGGATCCAGCGGGATCCGGACCTTTTCACCGGTATAATAATTGTCGACTTCACAGCTGTCGGCGCCGGGCAGGATGGAGTACCCGTAGGCGTTGAGCAGCTCGCCGTAGACCTTGTATTTGTCGCGCTTTTCCGTATCTCGGATCTGGCGGCACTGCAGGTCGTATTTATGAACGTCGCGCTCCAGAATGGTCTGCACGATATGACGGAGATCCGCGGAGCGCTGGCGGATGCGGGTGTAAAGATTTTTTCTGGCGTAAAAATCCTCCAGAAGGACCGAAGGCGATTCGTAGGGGACTTTCACGCAGTCCGCATAGTGGCTGAGCGGGATCAGAGAAAAGTCCACAGGTGCTCCGGCGCTGCCTGTCTCATTCCGACGGCAGTACATTTCCGGTGAAAAATGTCCCTCGCGGATTTCCCGGGTCAGGCTTTCGAAGCATTCCCAGAGGGATTGTTTTTCGGAATCCGGGAGCATGGCTGCGGACCGGTCCTGGGACAGACCGGCGCGGTGAACGATCTCCTGGGCTGCGACGGGAGAAAAACCGGTGTAGGAGCGCACAAGAAGCTTGGCGGCTTCCATATGACCTCCGCTGATAACATGGAAGAAACCTTCCCTGGTCTCAGTGAGCGGATTCTTTTTGGATTGTGTGTCGGGAATGAAATAGGGCCTTCCCGGGAGCACTTCACGCACGGAACTGACCAGAGATGAGACATGGCGGATGCTGTCTACGATCATATCTTTGTCATCAAGAAAAATAATATTGCTGTGCTTTCCCATGATCTCCACAGCGAGTACATGTGTGCACAGATCGCCCATCTCATTGCGATGTTCAAACCGGAAACGCAGGATTCTCTCCAGTCCGGGCTGTTCGATGGAAAGAATACGGGCGTTCTGCAGATGCTTGCGCAGCAGCATACAGAAGGCAGGTGCCTGCAGGGGTGCCTGCCGGCTGACCCGGGTCAGATAAACCAGGGGAAGAGAAGGGTCCGCGGAGAGATACAGGCGGACCTGTCCGCCTCCCTGTTCCACTGCCGGACGGATCGTGAGAACCAGTTCATTTTTGTCAGTCTGAGCGATTTTATATACCCGCCCTCCGGTGACAGTATCCTGCAGTTCTTTGCAGAGACCGGCGACGGTGATTCCATCAAATGCCATGATAAATTATGCTCCTGTAGTATGATGATGTTGCAGCATATCATAGTATAGCACTTCTTTCTTGACGGTTGAAAGGATAATGTTATAATGGTTACTGGTTTATTCTGCCCTGTGCTGTCCTGAAGGCAGCCTGAGCAGCCGGGTGGTCCTCCGGAGGGTCTTGTACCGTCTGTATTTTATGAAGCGGAGCCTGTCTTGGCACCGCCCGGTCCGGGAGGCGGCAGAAATCGTTTTTCGGACACCAGCAGGAGGTTTTTTCAATGATTAGAAGCATGACGGGTTACGGCCGCAGCGAAATGCTCAGCGATTCCTGCCGGATCGCGGTGGAAATCAAATCGGTCAACAACAGATATCTGGATATTGGAATCAAGATGCCGCGGCAGCTGAATCAGCTTGAAGCCCAGATTCGAGCGGAACTCAAAAAATATATGCTCCGCGGCAAAGTGGATGTGTACATTTCCTATGAGGATCTGACAGAATCCAATATGACAGTCAAATATAATGACAGAATCGCGAAGGAATACTGGAAGTATTTCCGGCAGATGGCAGATGAATTCGGCATCGACAATGACATCCGTGTCTCTTCGCTGGCCAGGTTCCCTGATGTTCTGGTGATGGAAGAAGAGCCGGCGGATCCGGAGGGAATCTGGGAAAATCTGGAGAAGGTCGTCCATGAGGCGGCGCAGAAGTTTGATGAGTCCAGGATCCGGGAGGGAGAGTTCCTCTGCGCCAATATGCTGCAGAAGCTCGATGAGATGCTGGACCATGTCGCCTTTATTGAGGAGAAAGCGCCGGAGCTGGTGGAACGCTTCAGGACCGCTCTAAGGGACAAGGTGTCCGAACTGCTGGAGGCCTCCAATATTGATGAAGCCAGAATCGCCCAGGAAGTGACCATCCACGCGGACAAGATCTGCGTCGATGAGGAACTGGTGCGCCTGCGCAGCCACATCGAGGCTACCAGGGAGGAGCTGAGAAGAGGCGGGAGCATCGGCAGAAAACTCGATTTTATCGCCCAGGAGATGAACCGTGAATCCAACACGATCCTTTCCAAATCAGACGACAGAGAGGTTTCCGATCACGCGATCGAGCTCAAGACGTCTGTGGAAAAAATCAGGGAACAGGTTCAGAACATTGAATAACTCCGGTTGTCCGGAAGCCTGAGGGCGGGAACCGGGAACTGCGAGATTATCCCTGCGGCAGTCAGCAGACGATGAGGACCGGGACTTTTTTCGCGGCAGTCAGCAAATGATAGAAACAGGCGGGTTCAGTGAACTATGGCGGGCAGCAGACTGATACATGTCGGATTCGGAAATATTGTGAACGCGGGCAAGATCATTGCCATTGTGAGCCCTGATTCAGCCCCTGTGCGCCGGCTCGTCTCCCAGGCGAAAAATGACGGGCGTACCATCGACGCGACCCAGGGACGCAAGACCAAATCAGTGATCGTCATGGAGAATGATAGAATCGTCCTGTCGGCACTTCTGCCGGAAACGATCCGCGGACGTGCCCAGTCTGAGGATGATTCAGACGATGAAGAAGACTCCTGAGAGTGAAAAAACCGCAGCAGCGGTTTTTCACCTTCCAAATTATGCCGGGCAGTGCCGGCCCGAAGGACTCGCCGGCAAGTCCTGAAATTGAGAGTGGTGTATCATGAGAGGAAAATTGGTTGTGATTTCCGGCTTCAGTGGAGCGGGAAAAGGGACAGTGATCAGCAGTATGAGGAAGCAGCACGACGGATATGTGCTCTCCGTGTCTATGACGACCCGCAAGCCCAGAAAGGGTGAGACTGACGGCGTTGAATATCATTTTGTCACCAACGAGGTCTTTGAAGAACTGATCCGGAATGACGGTTTCCTGGAGCACGCGGGATATGCGGATCACTACTATGGAACTCCCCGGGCTTTTGTGGAA
Organism: Eubacteriales bacterium; assembly: GCA_030525515.1. Lineage (GTDB taxonomy): Bacteria > Bacillota > Clostridia > Lachnospirales > Lachnospiraceae > CAG-791. The sequence goes on along the minus strand of JAUNEM010000042.1, from coordinate 4,040 downwards.
GAAAACATGAATGCCGGGAGGGATGTGCTGCTGGAGATCGAAGTCCAGGGCGCCATGCAGATCAGAAAGAAATATCCTCAGGTTCCGCTGATCTTTATCGCTCCTCCCGATGCGGCTGAACTCGAGAGAAGGCTTACGGGACGGGGAACTGACCAGGAGGAGGTTGTGAATAAGCGCCTCCGCCAGGCTGTCGTAGAAGCTGAGGCGATTCCGGATTATGATTATCTGCTGATCAATGATCACATTGAGCCCTGTGCCTTTTCACTAAACAGGATCATCCGGGGAACAGAGGACGCGGATCATGACGCGGAAGAAATGCAGTCGCCTGCGGAAGGCGGGGAGATCATTACAGATCCCGAAAAGAAGAAGGCTTTTGCCTCCTCTTTCAGCGCGGATCTTCCGGCCATTCTGGAGAGACGCGGAATCATCAGCTGACAGAGGCGGGCTTCTGTATATACTTGTGGCCATGGCTCAATGTCACATCCTTGCCGGACAACAGTAATTTACCGGTACATTTGTTTAACATCATTATTAAACATTATTATACAATACATAAAAGATAAGGCAGGACCCGCAAGGGGAAGCCGCAAAGGAAAAAGGCCGGGAGAAAGACCGTACACTCGGGAAAGCTGCAGGCCGGGAAAGGAAAGGTTATATTTATGATTCATCCGTCGTATGTGGATCTTATGGCAGTAGTCAACAAGGATGTTGAAGAGGGAGAGACTCCTGTGATCAACAGCCGTTATTCGATCGTGATGGCAACAGCCAAGCGCGCCCGTCAGATCGTCGACGGCGACGAGCCCCTTGTCAAGGTTTCCAGAGGGGAAAAACCTCTTTCAATCGCGGTTGATGAGCTGAACCAGGGAGAAATCAGAATTCTCGCAGAGGATGAAGTGGAAGAGGACTTCATCGAGAACGAAGAGACCGCTGCCGATGCAGATGAAGGCGCGGAAATGATCGCGGAGGATGCCGCAGCAGACGCTGAGGATTCTGCCGCTGAAGACGAAATCCTTCCTGAAGAGGAAATGACTGTTGAAGAGGAAGCGGGTGAGGCTGAGGAATGAGAATCCTGTTTGTCTCACTGGGATGTGACAAGAATCTGGTCGATTCGGAAGAAATGCTTGGCGATCTGACTCAATCCGGCTATGAGATCACGGATGATGAGGAGCTGGCAGAGGCCGCTGTCGTCAACACATGCTGCTTTATCAATGACGCAAAAAAGGAGAGCATCGAGAGCATTCTGGACCTGGCGCAGCGCCGCACATCCGGACAGCTCAAAGCCCTGATCGTGACCGGATGTCTCGCACAGCGCTACAGCGGGGATATTCTCAGGGAGATCCCCGAGGTGGACGCAGTCATAGGCACAACGGCTCAGGAGACTCTGATCGAGGTCCTGGATTCCGTGCTGAAAAGGGCAGGAAAGACAGGGAGCGGAGTTGACTCTGCGGATGGCAGCGGTGACGGTGAAGAAGGCGGAGAAAAGGAAGCGGAAGAAACCGCGGCCGGCCTTGTACGTCTCCATGATCTGAAGAAGATGCCCCGCACCAACGCAAGGAGGGTCCTGACGACCGCTGACGGATATGGATATCTGCGTATTGCGGAGGGATGCAGTAAGCATTGTACGTATTGCGTGATTCCTTCCATCCGGGGACCCTACCGGAGTGTGCCCATGGACGATGTGGTCCGCACCGCGGAGGAACTTGCTTCGCGGGGAGTGAAGGAACTGATCCTGGTCGCTCAGGAGACAACCATTTACGGAACAGATCTCTACGGCAAAAAGATGCTCCCGGATCTTCTGCGCAGGCTGGCCAGGATCGAAGACATCCGGTGGATCCGCCTGCTCTACTGCTATCCGGAGGAAATTACGCCCGAACTGGTCGAAACAATGCGGGACGAGCCCAAGGTGCTTCACTATATCGATATGCCGATCCAGCATGCTTCGGACCCCATCCTGAAAAAAATGGGAAGACGGACCAGCCGGAAGGAACTGGAGGAGATCATAGGACTGCTCCGCAGGGAAATCCCCGATATCTGCATCAGAACAACACTGATCACCGGATTCCCCACAGAGACAGAAAAAGACCACAAGACACTCATGTCCTTCGTGCGGCGGATGAGATTCGACCGTCTGGGCGTGTTTGCCTATTCCCGGGAAGAGGGCACACCGGCGTCCAAATTGTCGCCCCAGGTCCCTTCTCCTGTGAAGACCAAACGCCGCAGGGAACTGATGCTCCTGCAGCAGGAGATCGCGTTCAGGAAAGCGCGAAGAATGAAAGGGAAAACGGTGGAAGCGATCGTCGAGGGAAGGATCGTCGGCGAGGATGTGTACACAGCCCGGACCTATATGGACACTCCGGGTGTTGACGGAACCCTGTTTGTGGAAACCGGACGTGATCTGATGACGGGAGATTTCATCCGCGTAAAGGTCACCGGTTCGGATCAGTATGACCTGATCGGTGTCCCGCAGGACTGACTGATCAGAAGCTGAAAGGGATTTTAAGAAATGTCCGCCGGAACTGTGGCGGGCGGCATGGTAAGAAAGTGTGTGTGAAGGAGGTATCTTATGAATCTGCCTAATAAACTGACCGTTCTCAGAGTGGTCCTTGTTCCGTTTTTTGTCGCTGCCCTGCTGATTTCCAAAAGCGTGGAGCCGATGAAATGGGCAGCTCTGGTTCTCTTTATTGTCGCCTCCCTGACAGATCTGCTGGATGGAAAGATCGCGCGCAAGTATAATCTTGTCACAACGTTCGGAAAATTTATGGATCCTCTGGCGGACAAGGTGCTGACCATTTCCGGCATGATCTGCCTGATCGAGCTGGGAAGGATCCCCTCCTGGATCGTTGTCATTATTGTCGCCAGAGAGTTTATCATCAGCGGGTTCCGTCTCATCGCGACAGAGCACGGAATCGTCATTGCGGCTAACTACTGGGGAAAGTTTAAGACTACTTTCCAGATGATCATGATCATTCTGATGATCATGAACCTTCCTGCGCTCAGCCTGGTGACAGATATTGTCATGTGGATCGCCCTGATCCTGACCATCATCTCTCTCGCGACATATATCATGCAGAATATGGATGTCGTCAGGACGATGGAACTCAAGTAAGAGTTGTCCCGGCTTTTCCGGCCTTTCCGGCCATGACTTTCATCGGAAGGGAATCCGGGGAGGAATTCGCGGAGACTTGAACCGCTCATCAGACCTCAGGTTTTGCAGCCTTTGAATGTACAGGTGGAACAATGTCAAAAAGAAATAACAAGGGCATCGGCCGCGCAATCCTGATGTGCGCGGGTGAATATGAAATGATGGAGATCCTCCGCGGCGCGGAGGATCTTGTCATAGCGGTCGACGGAGGCCTTTCCCGCCTTCTGCAGGCAGGGATCGAACCGGATCTGGTTCTCGGGGATTTTGATTCCCTGGGAGATCAATACCTGCCTTTTCTGGAAAACATGAAAAAAACGGCTCCGGACAGGGTGCTTGAGCTTCCCTGTGAGAAGGATGATACGGACACGGTCCACGCCGCGCGTGTATGCCTGGAAAGGGGCTATAAGACGATCCTGATCTACGGAGCCCTCGGCGGCAGACTCGACCACACGATTGCCAATGTACAGACCCTGTCCTGGATCCGTCACAATGGAGGCTGCGGCTATCTTCTTGCCGGAAAGACTCTGGCGACTGTGCTCTGCGGCGAAAAGATCACCCTTCCCGACACGTACGAGGGAACTTTTTCCCTTTTTGCCATGGATGAGCACGTGACAGGCGTGACCCTGGAGGGAATGAAATATCCCCTGTCTGAGGCGGCTCTTGTCAACACATTTCCTCTGGGAGTGAGCAATGAAGTCTTCGCGGGGACTCAGGCCAGTGTGACAGTCCGCCAGGGACTGGCTCTGATGATCCTGCACGTCCGGGGCGGCAGAGAAATCTGCAGACCGGAAGAGCTGAGAAGAGAAGGCCTGTGAGCCGGGAAAGACCTGCGAGCTAAACTGCGAATGAACCTCCGCCGGATCCCATCGGAGAAAACGCCTCCGCGTATTTCTCCTCG
>JAUNEM010000203.1 GCA_030525515.1 Eubacteriales bacterium | reverse complement strand
GCTGAGAAATGCTATCCCGGCAATGAGCCCGAAATCAAGCCCCCGCACCAGACAGCAGAGTGTCCGGTGCGGGGGCTTTATATGACCCGGTCCGCACAATGCTTCTTACGGCAGATGCGGGCCGGTCGGGAATAGAAGGCGGCAACACTGCCTCTACCCTATTGTGACTGTTATTTTTACTTGTGACTGTTATTTTACGGCCATGCCGTTTTTAGACTGAGGTGCTTGCATTAATTAATGTCTTTGATAGAGCTTACCGACTGCAATTCCCGCGAGCAGCAGTAGTGTACAGCCGCCCAGGATACACCAGGTCTTGGGATCGACCGGCTCCGCGTTCGATTTCTCCGCGGCCGCATCATCTTCCTCCTCCTGAGACTGCTTCTGCTCCTGCTGCTCCTGCCGCTCCTGCATGGGACCGCCTGTCATTCCGCCGTGGCTCATGTCAGAGGGCATCTGCCCCGCCTGCGTTGAGCCGTCCTGACTTGCGTCTTGCATTGCTGTCATATCAGGTGGCATTTGGCCGCCGTCAGGTCTTCCCTGCATTCCATCCATAACGGCTGCGGCTGCTGTATCTGTGCTGCCTGTATCTGCACTGCCTGTGGATGTGGTACCAGCGGACATCCCGTCCTGATTCATATTATTCAGATTGTTGTTAAATCTGCCGCCCCGGTGCTTCATGCCGCCCCAGTTCATATTTCCTCCGAACATGCTGCTCTGCGCGTCTCCGTAGGATGCGGAGATTTCTTCCAGCGTGATTTCTTCCGTATCATCCCCAATCACGACAGTATATGTGCTGCCTTTTTCCATCTGAGGGCAGCTTACCAGAGCTGATGAGAAGCTGCAGGGGACTTCCCAGGACAGAAGTACATCGCCTGCCGCGTTTTTGACCGCAAGTGTGGTACCTGCTTCTGCCACTGTACTGGTGTTGTAGAGTATGGATGCCTGAGTAGAAGAGGAATCAAATGCTTCCGCCATGGACGATGCTCCGCACGCAATGATCGTACCTCCTGAGATTTCAGCAACTCCGCCGCTTTCGCTGCCGTAGTCAACGGCGCTGTTGCTGCCGGAGCCCGTGAGGCTCACATGAATGGTGCCGCCGCTGATGAAAATATCGCCATTGGAATCGAGACCGTCAGCGTCGTTACCGCTTTCATTGATGATCGTGACGGTTCCGCCGCTGATACTGATGTAGGTTTCTTCATCATTTGCTGCCGTGGCTGACTGCGTGCTGCCATCCCCGGAATTCATATTTGCATTCATTTCGGGAGGAGCCTGCATGTCCCCATCTGAAGCGGTGGAACCCGTTCCGGGAGGAGTCGGCATATTGCCGGAACCCATATCTGGAGGGGCCGGCATATCACCGGCTGAGGCCATGGAGTCCGTACCGGAAGGAGCCGGCATATTCCCGGAATTCATATCAGGAGGAGTCGGCATAGTACCGGTCGAGGCCGTGAAATCGCCGGTAGAAGTAGAAGATGCAGAGCCTGTATCCTGAGGGCCATGCATACCCGTCCGGGAACCCATTCCTCTATCCATGCCGCCGCCCATGCCTCCGGCGCCGATCTGGCTGTCGCTGTTGCCGTTGGCATTGAAACCGTCGTCTCTGGCATAAACCGTTATATCTCCTCCGGAAACATCGATAATCAGTGCTTCAACGCCTTCGTAACACGTATTGATCAGCACTGTTCCGTCCTGGAAAAATATGGCGGAATCGGAGTGAATGCCGTCATCTCCTGCGGAGACGGTAATATCGCCGCCTGCCAGGGTGATATCTCCGGTCGTATGGATGCCGTCATCCACGGCAGTTATATTTATAGTGCCGGACTCTATGTACAGATATCCGTTTTCCTCTTCGTTGGAAGCGACAAGGCCGTCATCGCCTGCTTCGACAGTGATGGCCGCTTCTTTGATGCGGAGACTGTCCTTCGCGTGAACAGCGTCCGCCGCCGCGTTTACGGTGATCGTTCCGCCGGTGATGATAAGGTCATCATTGGCAGCTATGCCATGTCTGTATGCCGCGTTTACTGTGAGACTTCCGCTGCCGTTGATCGTCAGATCATCGTGCGCGAAAATAGCTCCGTCTGTACCGTCCTTCAGAGCCTGTTCCGAGTACGTCGAGCCGCTGGTCAGGGTATTCAGGCTGCCTTCCGCGAGTGTCAGGAAGACCTTATCAGCCTTTTCCACCCGGATGCAAGCATCGTCGCTGCAATTGATTTCTACACCATCCAGCCGGATGAAGACTTTGGAGGAATCATAGGCATCCACAGAGAGGTAACCGTCTGTAAGGGTGCCTGATACGACGTAGTATCCGGCATTTTTGATGACCACGTTTCCATCACTGGTATAGGCACCGTTTCCGGAGATGACGGTTTCATCTCCGTTCAGTGTGATCACAGTCGCCTCTGAACTGTCCCAGTCCCCATCCTGGTCTTTGGAAGTGAAATATTCCGTATCCGAGTTCTGGTCCGCGTCCTCATCCACGATTTTTGTGAGCCCCAGAGCCTGGCCGTTGATAAACAGTACTGTTAAAAGGAGACTGCATACGACGATGACAACGCATATTTTATCAAGTGTTGTTCGCGTTGACATTGTTCTTACCTCCTGAAGATCACCCCATGTAGTCGCCGTTATAGCTTACCAGGACTGCGCTGCCCACGCCTTCGAGTTCTGACAGCTGATTGACGAAATCCGTATTGTCATCTCTGAGTCTGATTTCAAGATTCAGCTCCACACTGCCTTTGCGGGCAGTTTTACTCTTGACGGTGCATTTGCTTGTTTTTTCTTTTAAGAAAGCAACTGCCTTCTGTTCGCTGTCATGACCGCTGCATTCCAGGACAATAATGTAGGGGTTTGTGTTCTCTTTCCGGTTGGCAAAAAACAGAATGATGAGGCCGATCAGCACGCTGCCGAAAACAGCCAGGGGGATCATTCCGGCCGCCAGGACAATGCCTGCGGCGATGGACCAGAAAAGAAATGCGATGTCCAGGGGCTCTTTGATCGCGGTCCTGAAACGGACGATGGAAAGAGCGCCGACCATACCGAGTGAAAGTACTACGTTGCTGGTTACAGCCAGGATCACAAGTGCTGTGATCATGGTGAGAGCCACCAGAGTAACGCCGAAAGAGGATGAATACATGACACCCGCATAGGTCTTTTTGTATATCAGGTAGATGAATACACCCAGGCCGAAGGCCAGAACAAGCGCGAGCACCATATCAAACATGCTGACAGCGGTAACATTTGATAAAAAACTTGATTTGAAAATTTCCGAGAATGTCATATTGCCTCCTGTTTTTTATTTGCTGGAAAGGAGATTGGAGACGGCTCTTTGTTTCCTGTTTTGTCTTTCTGTCTCCTTTGGTGTGGAGGAGACGGAGAACCGTTTCCTTCCTTTTTGTCTCCTTTGGTGTGGAGGAGACGGAGAACCGTCCCTTGTCTCCTCCGGTTTCAGTCATAGATTCTGCATTGTGCGTATTTGGAAAAGGCGCAGACCCTTCTTCCGGGTGTCTGAACCGCGTCTCTTATGATTGAGGGCAGCCAGGCATCCCACTTCACTTCCAGAATGACTCCCGCATCGCCTGCCGGAATTGTTACGCAATCCGGATTCAGGAAGTCCGTGCACCTCATTCCGGTTCTGATGTCATAGTCAAAAGTGACTCTGACGTTGCCGGGTCTGTAAATAAAGGGCTCCCTGGTGTAATCGACGATTGTCATGGGTTTTATTCCCTGATAGCGCATCTTGCAGTACAGTTCCCGGATCAGGGGGTGGGGAGACTGGAGCATCCAGTTGATATCACCGTCCACGATCTTTTGGGCTTCCTCTGCTGTCAGGGGAGCGGAGTATTTGGTTCCCAGGCCGTTCAGCTTACTCTTTTTTTCAAGGTGAATGACTGATGAAGGATCATTGTTGTAGTAGCGGATCCTGAATTTTTCCCGTCTGTTCACGCCGTCGATCTTCTCCCGAAGGGCTTTGTCACTCAGGTTGTCAAAATACAGACTTCTGATCAGATACCTGCCGTCCACCGCATGTGGATCCAGCTGGGCAATGGCATTCAGCCTTTGCCTGATGGAGAGCAGATCGGACCAGGAAATTTCGTGTTTCCATTCGTGCCGATAGTGGATTTCTTTTTTTTCTTCGATACCGGATTTCATATATGTCATCACCTCACTTTCATTTTCCTGAGATATTATCTGACATGAAACTTAGAATAACCTTATAAGAAAACAAAAAAACAAAAGCTGCCCTTTGACATGCCGGTGTTTGACGTAATCACGTTGACATAATTGTTACAAGCCCGCCTGAACCCCGGGTTGAATAATGAGCCGTTGAAAAGATTATAGAGGAGTGCGGCTGCCGCGGAGCGATCCTTGCTGTCAGTGATGAAGAATGGCATAAAGACGGAGTACAGACCGTCACCCCCGGGACCATAGACGATTCGCATAAGGGATTTGACTATGTGATCATAGGCCTTCAGAAGTCCCTGCTCAGCCTGAGTGAGTACGAATGCCTTTCCCTTATATTCAGTATCATAGACAGGGTAAGACCGGGCGGAAGGGTCATTGTTCCCGCCAATACATATGAATACCTGTCCTATAAAAAAGAAGGCGCGGAGCTGCTGTTACAGATTAAAGGCCTGCACATAGAGCAGCCGCTGATGCGGAGAAAGGGCTATGTGATCGGAATCAGTCAGTAGATCACCGGTACCTGCCCTGCAGTCCATGTCATAAGGGCTATAATATAAGGTTTGCATTAAAAAAGCGGCTGTGCGGAGAGAATTATCCGCACAGCCGCGTTTTTGAGGCAGGTGATTTGGGCCTGGGCTTGAGGCGGGGCATG
>JAUNEM010000202.1:334-4891 GCA_030525515.1 Eubacteriales bacterium | reverse complement strand
GAAGGCGTGACCATCAGTGAGGCCAATGACCTCATCTGGAACAACAAGATCAACCAGCTTCCTATTATCAGTGATGACGGCCGCCTGGTCGCTTTCGTCTTCCGCAAGGACTACGATGCCCATAAGGAGAACCCCGGCGAAATGCTCGACGCGCAGAAGCGCTTTGTGGTCGGCGCCGGTATCAATACCAGAGACTACGCGGAGCGTGTTCCCGCACTGGTTGAGGCGGGCGCGGATGTTCTCTGCATCGACTCCTCCGAGGGATTTTCCGAATGGCAGAAGCTTACCCTTGCCTGGATCCGCGAAAAATACGGCGACACCGTCAAGGTGGGCGCAGGCAATGTTGTGGATAAGGAAGGTTTCCTGTTCCTGGCAGAATGCGGAGCGGACTTTATCAAGGTCGGAATCGGCGGCGGATCCATCTGTATCACACGCGAGACCAAGGGAATCGGCCGCGGCCAGGCGACAGCCCTGATCGAGGTCTGCAAGGCCAGAGACGAATATTTTGAGAAGACCGGCATCTATATTCCGGTCTGCTCCGACGGCGGAATCGTCTATGACCATCACATTGCTCTGGCTCTGGCCATGGGAGCGGACTTCGTCATGCTGGGCCGCTACTTCGCCCGCTTTGATGAGAGCCCGACAGAAAAACTGCTCGTGGGCGGCTCCTTCGTCAAGGAGTATTGGGGCGAGGGTTCCAACCGCGCCCGCAACTGGCAGCGCTATGACCTGGGCGGCGACAAGAGACTCACCTTCGAGGAAGGTGTTGACTCTTATGTCCCTTACGCAGGTCCCCTCAAAGAGAACGTTGCCAAGACTATCCTCAAGGTAAAGTCCACTATGTGCAACTGCGGAGCGCTCTCAATTCCGGAGTTCCAGCAGAAGGCCAAGCTCACGCTCGTTTCCGCGACCAGTATCGTGGAAGGCGGCGCCCATGACGTCATCCAGAGAGAGAGCGGCAGGACCGAGAAGTAATAATTGTTTTTTATCATTTATTCGTTTGATATTTATTCGTGCAGAGTAGGCGGTGGAGCGTCAAGTGCCCGGTGGACAGGGAGTTGTCATCGGGACGAAAAGGAAGAACGGACGGGATATACCCTTGCTTTTGAAAGGACAGGTTATACCCGGTGCTTATTGATCCGAAACGGCATCAGCGTTTCCGGATCAGGATAAATGTGATTCCTTGCGGTTCTGCTGCTGCATCCCGCTGCTACGTCCCAAGCGTAAAAACGCCTCCGATGTAGTAATGGAGAAAAACTGCAAAGGAGGTGTTTTTTATGTCTGAACTGAAAAATTCCGGAAAAAGAGATGTATTTTCTCCCCTTCGCAACATAAGTGTGATAGCCAACGCGGGAATCCTTTCCGCCATAGCGATCATTCTGGGCTTCTTCAAGATTCCAGTGACGCAGCTGATTGAAATCCGCTTTGCAGTCCTTCCAATCACGATCGCGTCCTACCTCTTTGGTCCTGCTGTGGGCGGAGTGGTAGGCCTGGTCTCCGATATCGGCGGTTATATCCTGCGCCCTACCGGTCCCTTTTTCCCCGGGTTTACGGTCACGTCTGTGGTCACCGGAGTGATTTTCGGATGCATGCTTTACAAGCGCAGACCCACTCTGCTCCGGATTCTGACCGCGCAGATCGTATACACAGTGATCTGCGGCATATTCCTCAACAGCCTTTGGCTCTCCATGCTCTACGGGAACGGCTTTATTCCGGTTCTGACCGCGAGAATCGTCAAAGAACTGGTGATGATTCCCGTCAACACGCTGATGTTCGCGGCTGTCCTGCAGCCCGTGAAGAAGCTGGTGCCGGATCTGACCACCATGTCCCGGCAGTGACATCCCCTGGAGGATGTCCTATCGATGATGTCCCGGCAATAATATCTCATCAATGATGTCCCGGCGATAATATCCCGGTGATGATTTGATTAACTGGCAGGTGATTTTTTTGACAAAACTGATTCAGCAATTTTTGAAATTCGGTGTAGTCGGTGTGATTTGCTTTTTTATCGACACAGGACTATATACGATCTGCAACTTTATAGGGATTCCCTACCTGATTTCAGGTGTGATCGGCTTCTCCGTCTCTGTGGTGGTCAACTATCTGCTCAGCATGAAATATGTCTTCGTGCGGCGCGATGACCTGTCCAGAAAAAAAGAGTTTACCATTTACCTGATCCTCAGTATTATCGGTCTGATCTTAAACGAACTGATCCTCTTCGTCTGCGTAGATGTGATTTACGGGAACTGGAGCTGGCTGCGGTCATTTATGCACCCCAGGGCAGCGGAGATTCTGGCGAAGATTGGAGCGACCGGAATCGTCATGGTTTATAATTTTGTGACCCGCAAAATATTCATGGAGCGCAGGGACTGAAGAAGGACCGGATCGGTAGTGCTGCCGCGGCAGGGTTCGAAAAGTTTAAATTCTGTACTGAAGTGCCGGAATTGCCTTCCGCGCACTTCAGTATTTTTTTATGACGCGGCCCGTGGAATGAATTTTTACTCTTTCAGCGGACACAGGCCGGTCGGGGGACAGAGGGAGGCAAGACCGCCTCTACCCTATTGAAAAAACAAGTGGCCTGCATGAAAACTATTAAACTGGCACTTTTAACAAGGCCAGTTGGTGCTATACTGTTCCACATGTAAAGAAGCATAATGGAAGCGGAATGTAAAAGCCTTTTGAAAGACCTGCAGGCACATTTGCCTGTGAACCCGGTAAAGAGGTGTATTGATTTATCTGCAGAGGCGGGGCTTGAAATATTGCAGCCGGAGGAAGAATCGAATGACTATGATCACAAAGCACAGGACAACGGCATTGACTTTGAGAGAAATGAATAAATCGAAATGGATCACAGTGACAGCTGTTTTTATGGGTATGAATATTGCGCTCTGCGCCTTCGGGATTCCGGTCCCGGGCGGCCACTTATACCTCAACGATGTGGTCATCTGCACCGCGTCACTTCTGCTGGATCCAGTGGGCGCGTTTATTGTCGGAGGAATCGGAGCATTTCTCGGAGACTTTATCTTTTACCCGATTCCCATGTTCGTGTCACTGGCAGCCCACGGTCTGCAGGCGGCTGCGATCTCCATGCTGTTCCACAGCCTCTTTCCGGGCAGGCGCAGACTGGCAGCAGGGATTTCCGTCACAATCGGCGCAGTCATTATGGTGACCCTTTATACACTGGGCAAGATCTATGTCTACAGCACATTTGAGTACGCTATGATCAAGCTCCCTTATGAGATTGCCCAGGCTCTGCTCGGGATTGTGGGATCCATGCTCCTGTGCTTCCGCGGAGGAATCCTTGATTCCTTCAGCAGGATCCTGAGAGACTGAACCCTGAGCTCTTGACCGGCATTTCAGAAAAGATTTCGAGCTCTTCGCCCTGACCGGGGCGCGGCCCGGGTAAAAAATAAAAGTCAGAAGAAACAGATCACAAGCACCGCGCCCTGACCGGGACGCGGCCCGGGATACTGTAGTTCGGAGGAAATAGAAATGGAACTGATACATGTACAGGAACAGAACCTGGAAACGATCCGCAGCCAGGCATATCAGGCGGCGGCGGAAGTGTGCGAGGCAGCAAAGCTTAGGAAGGGCGACCTCTTTGTGGTCGGATGTTCCACCAGTGAAGTACTCGGTGAAAAAATCGGGACCTATTCGAGCATGGACGCGGCAGGAGCTCTATTCGAAGGAATCTACAGCGCCCTGCAGGAACGCGGAATAGACCTGGCGGCTCAGTGCTGTGAGCACCTGGGACGTGCCCTGATTGTCGAGCGCCAAGTATGCAGCCGCTTCAGACTGGAGGAGGTCAATGTGATCCCCCAGCCCAAGGCAGGCGGATCCTTCGGGACGACCGCCTGGCAGAAATTCAGCGACCCGGTCGCGGTCGAAAGTCTGCAGCAGTCCGCGTCCGCGGGCATTGATATTGGCGGGACTCTGATCGGCATGCACATTCATCCTGTTGTGGTTCCCCTCCGGATTTCCATGAGAAAGATCGGGGAGGCCAACATTATCTGCGCTCGCAGGCGGCCGAAGTTCGTAGGCGGGAGCAGAGCGGTGTATAACGAAGATCTCATGTAAGACAGCTGCCCCTTATGGATAGGTTCAAGATTTTTAGGCAAGGATTCTCGGTGATTCAATCTCCGGGAAGCTGACAAAGGGATAGGACAATGCAGAGAAGTCGGGACGCATCGGGAGAGTGAAATCTCTCTGCCTATATAGAAACCGGATGAACTGCCCCGGAAAGGAAACGAGAATGGATTATATCAAGCTTCCCCACAGCATTAAGAGCAAAGATGAGAACGGCAGAATTCTCGCTGAGATCACATTTCCGGAAGAGAAACCGGGCGAGTACAATATCGATCATACCTATGTCTGCGATGATCTTCGGGGACAGGGAGTGGCCGATGAACTGGTCAAAATGGCGGTCGAACAGATCCGCGGGCAGGGCGGAAAGGTCCGTGCGACCTGCTCCTACGCATCGGACTGGCTGAGGAAGAACGGCGGCAAGTAAGGACAGGTGCCGGGAGAGCATCAGCGGCAAGTAAGGACAGGTGCCGG
>JAUNEM010000202.1:0-314 GCA_030525515.1 Eubacteriales bacterium | reverse complement strand
TGCCAAAACAGCCCCGCTGCCGGGAGACAACCAGCGAAAAAAACAACACCCCATCAAAAATGTTCTGCGGAAAAAAGGACTGCAAAAACATAAACGACTGCAAAAAAAATTCTGCCCGGAACGTATTTGTTCCGGGCAGAATTTTGACTATGATAAGGCTGTGTAATGTATTATCCGTTTTACGGCGGACATGGGCCGGTCAGAGGCAGAATGTTATATACGCTCCGGAAACTGTCACTCAAGTCCTGTTGCCTCGTCTATGCCCAGCATGATGTTCATGTTCTGGACGGCGGCGCCGGAAGCGCCCTTGCCCA
>JAUNEM010000041.1:12088-18266 GCA_030525515.1 Eubacteriales bacterium | reverse complement strand
CGAACAGGGGATACAGAAGGACGGGAGCGATCTTCTCGATGGACTCGGGAAGGTTACTGAACAGCTTCTGCAGGAACAGAACGACATAACCGGCTACGAAACCTGCGACCAGAGCGCCCAGGAAACCGGATTTGCCGTTGGCAGCGATCATGCCGCCGACGAAACCGACCGCCAGACCGGGTCTGTCAGCGATACTTTCAGCGATGTAGCCTGCCAGGACGGGAAGCATGAAGCCGAAGGCCACGCCGCCGATGGATTTCAGGGTTGCTGCCAGAGGAGTGATGGAACCGAAGTTGCCTCTGTCCGCTACGGACAGTGCGTTCATGTCGACAGAGAGACCGTCGATCAGGAATGCCAGGGCAATCAGGATACCGCCGCCTACGACGAAGGGAAGCATGTGGGAGACACCGTTCATCAGCTGGACATAGATCTTATGGCCGGCGCTGCCGGATGCCTTCGCGGAGGATGCGCTCGCAGCAGCCGCGTTGCCGGCGTTCCACACGGGCGCGTCACCCGCCATCGCGCGCTTCACCAGCTCGGGTCCCTTGCTGATGCCGTCGGAGACAGGAACTTCAATCAGCTTCTTGCCGTGGAAGCGGTCCATCGGAACCTTTGCGTCCGCGGCGACGATGATGCAGTCAGCATCCGCGATTTCCTGATCCGTCAGGACGTTCTTTGCTCCGCCGGAGCCTCTGGTCTCGACCTTGACCCAGCAGCCTGCCGCCTTGGCGGCTTTCTCGATGCCTTCCGCGGCCATATATGTATGCGCGATGCCGGTGGGGCAGGATGTAACGGCGCAGATCTTGCAGGCGCCGTCCGCGAGGGCTGCCATGACCTGGGGGGCGCCGTTCTCGACCATCTCGTCCTTAGCATCCGCCGCGTCGATGACCGCGAGGAACTCATCCACATCCTTTGCATTCTTCAGGTCTTCGCTGAACTGTTCGTCCATGAGCAGACGGGACAGTTTGCTGAGCACATCGAGATGCACGTTGTCCTTCGTGATCGGGGCTGCGATCAGGAAGATCAGGTTGACCGGCTCACCGTCCAGAGCGTCGTACTCTACACCGTCCTTGACGACCATAGCCGCAAGACCGGGCTTGATGACTGCGTCGCACTTGCCGTGAGGAATGGCGATACCTTCGCCGATACCGGTGGTGGACTCTTCTTCTCTGTGATAGACCTCGGCGCGGTAAGCTTCCAGATCGCTGATCTTTTCACTTTTTGCCATGAGGGCGACCATCTGGTCCAGTGCTTCACTTTTCTTCTTAGGTGTGCCGTTCAGGTCAATACTCCGCCTGTCGAGCAAATCTGTAATACGCATGTATTTCCTCCTTACACATAAATCTGTGTATAATCTGACATCCCGGAATCCAATTCCCTCTGGTTAATATCCTCTGTTCCGGAAAATGGTGATCTGTCCGGTCTGTCTCCCCTCTATGTTGTGCTTCCGTCCTTTTTGTAAATATCACGGATCACCGAAGCCGCCTGCTTATTCCGGATGCTGCGGAATCACTGCAGTAAATTTTTGCGGCAGCCGGCGGTTCTGTGCCATGGTTCGAAAGAATATGTAAAGATGGTCAGCCGTCAAGTCTTCCGTAGACATCCATGACTTCTTCCCTTGTGGCAAGAAGATCCGAGAATGCGCTGGCGCTGCCGGCAGCTATGCCCATGCGGAAGGCATGCTCGTAATCGCCCTTCTCTTCCCATCCTGTCAGGAAACCCGCGACCATGGAATCGCCTGCGCCGACCGCGTTAACAAGCCTGCCGCTCGGAGCGGGAAGCGCGTGAACTCCGCCATTTTCATCCAGAAGCACCGCGCCCATACCGGACATGGATACCAGGACATTGGTGGCTCCCATTTCCTGAAGCTTTTTCGCGTAAGGGACGACGGACTCCCTTGTCTCCAGCTTCACGCCGAAGATCTCGCCGATTTCATGATGATTCGGCTTGATCAGGAAAGGATGATACTTCAGTACATTGACCAGAAGATCCTTGGTGGCGTCCACTACGAAACGGATTCCCCGGCCCTGGAGAGCCTCGAGAATGTTGGAGTAGCTCGTTCCCGGCATACTTTCGGGAATGCTGCCCGCAAGTACAAGCGTGTCGCCTTCCTTCAGCGTGTTGAGCTTGTCCATAAGGGCGTCCTGACCTGCCTGATCGATGACGGGTCCCATGCCGTTGATCTCGGTGCCGTCGACATCCTTCAGCTTCAGATTGATTCTGGAGAAACCGTTTCCGATGCGGATGAAGTCATTTTTCAGACCCATCTCATCCATTCGGCGGATCAGCTCATCCCCGGTAAATCCGGCGACGAAACCCAGAGCTGTGCTGTCAATCCCGAGATTTCTCAGGACTGTGGTGACATTGATGCCTTTGCCGCCGGCCAGCATCTGTTCGTAGACGGTCCGGTTGGTCTTTCCAAGCTCAAAGTTCGGAACAGAAACGATATAGTCCAGTGACGGATTAAATGTGACTGTATAGATCATTGACTGACCTCCTTTCTTACTGAAACTTATTATAGAGCATGCGTCGGTCAAAATCAAGCATAATCATTCATAAAATGGCAAAATTATATAATAAATCAACCATTTTCGGTCAAAACAGGCCATATATACAGTGAAAAATCAGTAAATGTATAAAAATGTATAAATTTCAGCTGTAAAAAAGAATACCTGTGAAAGAAACAGGACGAAAGATCCTGCCCGGCAGTCTGCCGGGGCAGGAAAAAGTACTCTGAAAAAAATTTTGAACAGAAATCCAGGCGGATGAAGTTGTCTTCTTTTTTTGTGCCGGCATGGTATAATTGGATGACAAGCGGTAAGCCCGAAAGGAGGACAGAAAGATGGAATATCGGATTGAGCATGATTCTATGGGTGAGGTAAAGGTACCCGCGGACAGTTACTGGGCAGCGCAGACAGAGAGGAGCCGCGGCAATTTCCCGATTGGCGTCGGAATCGAGACCATGCCGAAGGAGATCATCCACGCTTTCGGAATCCTCAAAAAAGCCGCAGCGCAGGCTAACCACGCTCTGAAGCCTGAAAAAATGACAGATGAGAAGCTGAGAGCGATCAGTGCAGCCGCGGATGAGGTGATCAGCGGACGCCTGGATGCCCACTTCCCGCTGGTCGTCTGGCAGACGGGCTCGGGCACTCAGTCCAATATGAACGCCAACGAAGTGATCGCCAACCGGGCCAATGAGATCGCGGGTGCCAGACTCTGCCACCCCAATGATGATATCAACATGAGCCAGTCATCGAATGACACATTCCCGACCGCAATGCACATCTCCGCAGTGACAGCTCTGCAGGACAGACTCATCCCCGCGGCGGAGGGCCTGATCAAAACCTTCAGGGGGCTGGAGGCAAGATATGAAGGGATCGTGAAGAGCGGCAGGACCCACCTGCAGGATGCTGTGCCGATCAGCTTCTCCCAGGAAATCAGCGGATGGCGCAGCTCTCTTGAGAGGGATGTGCAGCTGGTGCGTCTCGCCATGGAGCCTTTGGCCGAGCTGGCGCTGGGCGGCACGGCAGTCGGCACGGGACTGAACGCCCCCGCCGGTTTTTCAGAGAAGGTCGCGGAGGAAATATCAGCCCTGACCGGCAAGAGTTTTGTGACGGCACCCAATAAATATCATGCCCTCACATCAAAGGACGAGATCGTCTTCGCCCACGGAGCGGTGAAGGCGATGGCAGCGGATATGCTCAAGATTGCCAATGATGTCCGCTGGCTGTCGAGCGGGCCCCGCTGCGGTCTGGGCGAGATCCGCATTCCGGAGAACGAGCCCGGCAGCTCCATCATGCCCGGCAAGGTCAATCCCACCCAGTGCGAGCAGGTCACTATGGTTGCGGTCCAGGTTATGGGCAATGACGCGGCAATCGGTTTTGCAGCCTCCCAGGGTAATTTCGAGCTCAACGTCTTTATGCCGGTGATCGCCTACAACTTCCTGCAGTCTGTGAGGCTGCTGTCGGAGTCCATCGCGTCCTTTAACGCAAACTGCGCGGTGGGAATTGAGGCCGATGCCGTGAGAATGCGCCACAACCTCCACAATTCCCTCATGCTTGTCACAGCGCTCAATCCCTACATCGGATATGAGAACGCCGCCAAGACAGCGAAACTTGCCTACAAGGAGAATATCTCACTGAAAGAGGCCTGTGTGAAGCTTGGCTTCCTCACGGAAGACCGCTTCGACGAGGTCTTCCACCCGGAACAGATGGTGTGATGAGCGCATTGGAGTGACATGAACAGCCGCCGCGCGGACGCTCCGATATAGGTTCTGATCATCAACTGAGACTGCCGTCCGGAAAAATTAAATGTGGCTGTCATGCGGAAAAACATCTGCGGATGCCCTGCGGAAAAACTAAAAAACCCTCTCGAAGATTCGAGCAAAAATGTTCGATGTTCGGGAGGGCTCTTTTTGTCTATATTGAATTGTTATTAACGATGGGAAAATGAATTTGTGGAGCCGGCTGTTCGCTTTACATCTCAAACAGAATTTTTGCGGCCCGCTTTTCCCTGCTGCTCAGCTTCTCAAAGGCAGCTTTTCCGTCGTCCAGACTGACAACATCTGTGATGACAGGGGAGAGATCGACCCGGCGGGAGGCAATCAGGTCCACCGCGGTCTCCAGTTCCTTTCTGCCGTAGCAGTTGCAGCCGATGAGCGAGAGCTGGGCGCCCACGATGAGATTGGCATCGATCACGCAGTCTTCTTCGAATACGCTGACAGCCAGGACCAGGCCGCCTGCCCTGACGGACTGCAGGGCCATATTGAGGGTCACAGGACTCCCGGCTGCTTCGACGATCTTGTCAAAGCGCTGTTGCTCCGGAATGGAGGGAAGGGCTTTGACACCGAACTGCTCTGCTATTTTCCTTCTGGTCTCAGACCTGTTGATAACCGTGATTTCCCTGACGCCGTACACGTTCCGGGCGAGGGCCGCGGTCAGGAGTCCGATGGGACCCGCGCCGATGACCGCAAGAGAATCCTTGGGAGAAAGAGCGCCGCGCTCGCATACGTTTACGGCGACTGCCAGCGGTTCCGCGAGGGCCAGCTGCCTCAGATCTATGTCATCCCTGCGGGAGGAGGCAGCCGAAGCGCTGTCAGTGCCGCAGGAGGAGGCCGAAGCGTTGTCATTGCCACAGGAGGAGACAGCCGAAGCGCTGTCAGTGCCGCAGGAGGCATCCGGAGAACTGTCCGTGTCTGCCCCGTTTCCCCCGGTCTCTGTCCTGCCGGGGACAGGGATCAGCCTGTCGGGAGGAAGCGATATATATTTCGCGAAACATCCCTGGCGCACCTCTCCGATGAACCCGAGGGCTTCACAGGTGTTGTAGCTCCCTCGGCGGCAGCTGTCACAGACTCCGCAGGGCACCATGGGATTGGCAATCACGAGATCGCCCGCGGAGAAGCCGCTTTCACTGTCCGCCTCTTCTACCACACCGCAGAATTCGTGCCCCATGGTCTCGGGAACGTTCTGTATAAACATTCCTTTGTTGTAAATGTGCAGATCCGACCCGCAGATTCCGGCATAGAGCACGCGGACGAGGACCTCCCCTTCCGGGGGGACAGGCTTGTCGATTTCTTCTGTCCGGACATCGTGGATTCCGTACCAGCGCAGTGCTTTCATTTTCATGGAAAAACCTCCAGTGCAAAAAAGGATATCCGGTTGGCAATTCAGAAATCAGGGTTTGAATCCCGCGTTGCGACGACGTTGCTGCCGGTACCGCAGAGGTTCCGGATCAGGATATCTCCCCTGCGGACGGGCGCGGAGGGATGAGTCCGGTAGATTTCAGCGGCGCATTCAAAAAGCTTTGCCTTCGGGACCGGGAGATCAGTTCTGACACTCACCGGTTTCTCTGAACCCTGAATGCGCATCAGGGCTGTCAGCACCCGCATGGGATTTGTCAGCTCCTGCTGTCCGTATTCCCTGCCGCGGGGGCAGAAATTGCCCTTGATCTCAATTCCCTGTTCTGTCTGTTCCGCTGTCAGAAGGCAGCCCCGCGGACAGACGATGCAGACCAGCTCTTTTTGCTCCTGAGAAATTGTCAGGGCTGTTTTTTCCTCAGTCATTCGATTACTCCATTATTTAAGAAAATCACTCAGACGACATTTTTTAAGGACCCAAGACTCGTTCGCGTGTCTTGAGCGATGAAGATTCAAGACTTGTTCGCGTGTCTTGAGCGACGA
>JAUNEM010000041.1:4074-12078 GCA_030525515.1 Eubacteriales bacterium | reverse complement strand
ACTCCGACGGCCGTCCTTTCAATGGAAAAGAGGTAAACTCAGACGGCCGTCCCCTCAATGGAAAAGCGGATTTCCGAGGCGGCTCTGAGTTTTTCGGCCGGAATTGTCAGGCGGCACATTTCTCCGGGCGTGAGCGCGACGGCCTTTTTGCTGAAGAGCTCGTCACTGCCAGAGAAGGCTCTGATGACGGCATCCCGCCAGCGGCTGCGGGGACGGAACATGAAGGTGACCTCTTTTTTCGAGGTGCCGCGGCAGACATACTGAGGGACGATTCCGCCGACTCCGTCTCCGGATACCGTGGGAATGCGGTCGTCTGCAGGGGAGGTAAGGTCCTTCGCAGAGGGAGCCTGCCCGAGGAGGTAAGCCGCGGCGTTTCTGCCGGCTTCTTCCGCCTCTTCACTTACAAAATCGACAAGGTCGTGGACGTGGAGGACATTTCCGCAGGAGAAAACACCGGAAATGCTGGTCTCGAGATTCTCCGACACCTCAGCGCCTTTTGTGGCCCCGCTCATGGTGATCCCTGCCTGGTCGGTGAGCTCATTCTCCGGGATGAGACCGGCGGAAATGAGCAGAGTGTCGCAGGCGATCTCAAATTCCGTGCCGGGGATCAGACGGCGGTGTTCGTCCACTCTGCCCACCAGGACCGAGCTGACCCGTTCCTTGCCCCGGATTTCGGAAATAATCGAATTGTAGTAGACGGGAATGCCAAAATCCTCAATACATTGTTTCATATTGCGGGGAAGACCGCCGGACCAGGGCATGATTTCCACGACGGCTGCGACCTCGCAGCCCTCCAGCACAAACTGGCGGGCCATGATGAGGCCGATGTCTCCCGAGCCCACGATCACGATTTTCTTTCCGGGCAGATAGCCGTCCAGGTTCAGATAGCGCTGCGCGGTGCCGGCTGTCATAATGCCGGCTCCGCGGGCTCCGGGAATCAAAAGCGCGTTGCGGCTGCGCTCGCGGCAGCCCATGGCCAGGACAATGCTCCCGGCCTTGATCTCCATGAGTCCTTCCTCCGGATTTACGGCGGTAATCGTTTTGTCGGGGTTGAGGGCGATCACAAAGGTATTCAGGAGATAAGGAATCCCCATCTCCTTCACCATATCCGCGTACCTGGCAGCAAACTCCACACCGGTCAGATCATCGCCGAAGCGGTGCAGACCGAAACCGTTGTGGATGCACTGTTGCAGCACTCCGCCCAGGGAGGGATTCCTCTCCAGGATCAGGATGTCCTGGACACCGCTTCTGCGCGCACTCACGGCAGCTGCCATGCCCGCGGCGCCTCCGCCGATGACGACGAGATTCACTTCTTTCATCTATCTTCAATCCTCCGGTTTTCTTTCAAGGATTTCTTTCAGAGTTTTCTATTAGGATTTTTTTCAGGCCGGAATCGGGAACCAAAAATACATTTTTATTTTCCGGTCTTTTTTCGAGCCGGAATCGGGAACCGAAAATACATTTTATTTTCCCATCTTTTTCCATGCCGGAATCGGGAATCAAAAAACAATTAATTTTCCGGTCTTTTTTCGGGCCGGGATCCGGATCCTCAAACGGACTCTCACACCGCACCTTCGCCGCAGGCCCTTCCGCAGAGTACTTTGGACTCTCCTCCGCACTGGGTGACTTCCAGGGGACTGATGCCCAGCTCCTCACTGAGTATTTCCAGAACGCGGGGGCTGCAGAAACCACCCTGGCACCGGCCCATGCCCGCGCGGGTGCGCAGCTTGACATCAGCGATGGAACGCGCGCCGAGCGGACGGCGGATCGCATCCCGGATCTCAGCCTCTGTGACCATCTCGCAGCGGCAGACGATTTTGGCATAATCGGGATTTTCCGCGATTGCGGCTTTGCGCTCTTCATTGGTCATGTCGCGGAAAGCTTTTTTGACCTTTCTATATGGATCGAAATCGGGATCGGGTTCCGCCTTCAGTCTGTCGATGCAGATTCCGGCCACATGCCTGGCGATCGCGACACAGGAAGTGAAGGCAGGCGATTCGGTGCCGCCGGCATTCACGAATCCGGGCGCGTCCTCAGGCTCTCCGATCACAAAGTCGTTGGTGTCCGCATGGGGACGGCAGCCGCCGAAAATGGAGATGATCGAGTCCTCGGGGAAGGGGGAGCCGTCGCTTCCCAGGGGCAGGTCTTTCCAGGCAGCGCGGAAATAATCCACGATCTGTTCGATCGACTCACGGCGGGTATCGGTGAAATCAGGATCTCCCACTTCGGTCGCGTCGCATCCCAGGAGCATGGTCCCGCCCAGTGTCGGGATGATGGCCATACCCTTGGTGTGGCCTCCGCCGGGAAGGTCGTGGGGAGTCTCCATCAGGGTCGTGGTCAGCTTGGCGGAGAGCTTGCGGTCGAGCACGACGTGGGCGCCGAAACGCGGGATAATATGGTAGTGAATGCCGGAGACCATATTGTTGATGACGTCGGAATGGCCGCCTGCACAGTTGATGATCATGCGGGTCTCAAAACGGAGGGTGCCGTCAGAGCTTTCACATTCGGGGGTTTTATATTCAAAGTTTTTATATTCGGAATTCCTGTATTCAGAGCTCCTGTATCCAGAATCTCTAAGCCCGGAGTCTGTGTTTCCAGAGCTTCTGTATAAAGAAGAGTGAGAAGAAGGATCTGAAGAAGCCCTGGCGGGGCGATTGGCGATGCTGTCGACGGAGCCTTTTGCAGTCACTGAAAAGCCTGCCGGCGTTTTGGTGATTCCCGTGACTTCAGTCTCTTTGAGGAATTCCACACCGTTGCGGCGGGCATTTTCGGCCAGCGCGAATGTGACTGTAAAGGGATTCGTGACACCGCCGTCCGGAACCCAGAGAACGCCCCTGACATCTCTGCCGATGTCCGGCTGCAGGTCATAGAGAGCCGGAGGGGTCACGATTTCGGCGCGGACTTTGTTGATCTCCGCGTAATGCAGCAGCTTTTCCAGTTCCTTCATCCCATTGTCATCCGTCGCGAAGATCGTGGTCCCGTTTTTGAGATAAGGCACGTCCAGCTCGTCACAGATCTCATACATCATGGCGCATCCGGGCGCGTTGAAACGGGCCTCATTCGTGCCGGGGATGGGATCGTAACCTGCGTGGATCATGCCGGAATTGCATTTGCTGGCGCCGGCGCAAAGATCGTGTCCCTTCTCCAGAACCAGAACCCTGAGACGGTATCTGGACAGCTCGCGCGCAGCCGCGCAGCCGACGCTTCCGGCGCCGACAATGATGACATCGTACATGTTGACCTCTCTGAAAGTGTTGAATACAGTCGCTGCTTGGATGTGAACTACTGTTGTTATGCTCAAAAACAGCTTAAAAATAACCTTTGTTTTGTCAACGCAATAATTGCATACCGCAAAAGTATCGGGTATAATAAAAAAACATTTTGTGTTGCGTTAACGTGCTAAAGCGACACTGCGCTGACACAATGCCCCGTTAATGCATTATCATAACAAAGAACAAAGGCAAATTCCAGTAGTCGAGAGGCAGTCTGATGAAATTTATTCTGGCAGCGGATATCGGAACAACAGCTCTGAAAGCAGTCTTATACAGCCGGGAAGGTACTGCCGCTGCCTGCTGCACGCGGGAGTATTCCTTTGACACTCCTCTGCCGGGCCGGGCGGAGCTCTCCGCCCGGGTCTATACAGAGACCTTTGCGGAAGCCGTGCGGCAACTGCTGGATGACTCAGGGGCCGACGCCCGGGACATAGAAGTGATCGGTTTTTCCACCCAGGGGGAGACCATGCTCCTGCTGGATGAAAATGACAGACCGCTCCGCAGGGCCATCCTGTGGTGTGACACCAGAGCCTCGGAAGAAGCGGCGGAAATTGTCGGCAGCTTCGGACCGAAGGTGATTCAGGAACGCACCGGACAGGTTGGCGCAGACGCGATCTGGCCGGGAGCAAAACTCCTCTGGGTCAGAAAAAATGAACCTGAAATCTTTGAGAAGACCGCCCGCATTGTACAGCTGGAGGGCTGGTTTTCCCTGCTGCTGACCGGCCGTGCGGCGGGGGAGGATTCCATTTTGGGATCGTCCGTTTATTTTGATATACAAAAACGTACTTACTGGAAGGAGATGCTGGAGTATCTGGGCATCACTGAACAGCAGCTGCCGGATATCCTTCTCCCGGGGGCAATTGCCGGGAAAGTCACACAAGAGGCGGCCGCCCGCTTCGGACTCGCGCCCGGAACTGCCGTCAGCATCGGCGGGATCGACCTGGCCTGCGGGGCCGTAGGCGTCGGCAATATCCGGCCGGGCAGCTTTTCGGACGTCACAGGATCAGCTCTTTGCACAATGGCCATGACGGACAAGGTCATTCTGGATCCGGCGGGAGAAATGCCCTGTTACTGCAGCGCGGTTCCGGGTCTTTACATGATTCATGCATATGCCTCCGGCGGAATCTGCCTGCGCTGGTTCCGCGACGTCTTCCGGGACGCTCTCAGCTCCAGAATGTCGGAGAACGGGGCTGACAACGAATACGACTATATGGACCTGCTCGCGCAGGAATGCCCGCCCGGAGCGGAGGGACTGCTGGCCCTGCCCCACCTGACAGGATCGGGGCCGCCGGATCTGTGCCCGGAAATGAAGGGCTCGCTGATCGGGATTACGACCGCCCACGGGCAGAAACATATCATCCGGGCTCTCATGGAGGGCGTGGCCATGATTCTCTGCCGCATCCTCGAAGCCACAGAAGGACTGGGGCTCAGGGCGGACCGCATCGTCTGCCTGGGCGGAGGCGCCAAGAGCCCGGTGTGGTGTCAGATCAAGGCGGACGTCACAGGCCGCGAGGTGGTCACGACAAAGGACAGCGAAAATGCCGGCTGTCTCGGCGCGGCCATGCTGGCGGGGACGGCGGCGGGAATCTTTCCCTGTCTGGAGGAGGCTGTCGAAATGCTCGTGCGGGAGGAGAACCACTACCTGCCTGATCCCGCCTGCGGAGATGTCTACCGCAAAATGAAGAGCAGTTATTATGAACTGATGAAGTGCCTGATGCCGGTTTTCCGGAATAGAGGAAACAGCTGAAATACAAGCTGAAAAAAGGCTGAAAAAGCAGACGAAAAACGGCACACACGAAGGTGTATCCACATGTCAAAGGCTGAGAACAGAGAGGGCTCATCCGAGGCCCTCTCCCTGAAAAATATCACCAAACTGTACGCGGGCACAGTCGCTCTGCGGGACGTGAGTCTCACGGTCAGAAAGGGCGAGGTGCACGGACTGATCGGCAAGAACGGGGCGGGCAAGTCCACCCTGGTCGGCGTTATTTCGGGTCTAGTCCCGCCCAGCAGCGGGGAGATCCTCCTGGACGGAGAGCGCTTCAGCGCCCTCACCCCGGTCGTGGCCAAGCGCCATCACATCTCGATCGTCACCCAGGAACCCCAGGTCATCGAGGAGTCCACAGTGGCGGAGAACCTCTTTTTTCCCGGATATCTCGGCGGAAAGACGGTCATTAACTGGAAGGAACTCTCGGTGCGGGCGGGGGAAATCCTGCACAGGGCGGGTCTCGAGCTCGACCCGGAAATGAAGGTGAGCGCGCTCTCGGTGAGTGAGCGCCAGCTTCTTCTCGTCATCAAAGCCTGTTTTGTAGAAAAGGCGGAACTCATTATCATGGATGAAGTTTCGGCCTCCCTGTCCCGGAGAGACCAGCGGATCCTCTACGAGATCATCCGCCGCCTGACCCGGGAGGGAAAAACAGTCATTTTTATATCGCACCACACAAAAGAACTTCTGGAAGTGTGCGATGTCGTCACGGTGATCCGCGACGGACGCGCCATCCGCAGCGTGCGGCGCGAGGAACTGGATCTGCAGACACTCGCGGCACTGATCGTGGGAAATGAGGATTTTGAAGCCAGGGAAAGGGATGACCTCTCCTTCATGATTTCGGACGAGGAATTTTTTTCACTTCAGGGCTTCACCAGCTACGGGCGCTTCCGCAATATAAATCTTTCGGTCTGCAAGGGTGAGATCGTCGGGATTGCCGGCCTCCGCGGCAGCGGCAGGACCGAGATTTTCCGCAGTATTATCGGTGCTGATCCCCTGGACAGCGGAACGATGAAGCTCTGCGGAAGAGAACTTCGATTCTCCTCTCCCGCCGAGGCCGCCAAAGAGGGGATCGTTTACCTCACGGAGGAGAGGGAGGCGGAGGGACTGATTCCGATTGCCTCTGTCCGCCAGAACCTGACGATGAGTATTTTGTCCCGCCTGGCCAGGATCGGCATACTGAATTCCGGCCGGGAAAAAGAAACGGCCACCCGCAGCATTGATCAGCTCGATATCAAGGTCGCCTCCCAGACACAGGAGGTCCAGCAGCTCTCCGGCGGCAACAAACAAAAGGTCCTGGTCGGACGTGTCATGGAGCAGCGCCCCAAAGTGTGCCTGCTTGACGAACCGACGAGGGGAGTCGATATTGAGGCGAAAGACAGCATCCTGCACAGCATCAACCACGGATTCCGCGAGGACGCCTGCGCGCTCATTACCTCGCCCGGCGTGGATGATCTCATCAAAATCTGTGACCGCATCCTGATCCTCTACAACGGGCGCATCATCGACGAGTTTTCCAGAGATGAATTCTCTGAGGAGACGATTTACCGGGCGATGCAGGGCGAAGTCATCCACACCGATGAGAACAGGACACGGGACGGAAAGGGCTCCGGAAAAGCACAGACTGCGGACACAGGCAGAAACATCGAATCCGGGACTGCGGAAAAAGACAAGGTTCCAGACCACCGGAATAATGGAAAAACCCGGACTGAAAAAGATTTGAAAGGGGCGGAATCATGAAGCGCTCAACCAAAATACAACTGGCTCTGCTCAACAACCTGGTATGGGTCATGGTCGCGGTGTTCTTTCTCCTGAACGCCGTGTTCACTCCTTCCTTCCTGAGCAGCCGCAACCTGCTGAATATACTGTTCCAGTCCGCGACACTGGGACTCATGGTCCTGGGACAGGGCATTGTCATGATGGTCGGAGAGCTGGACCTCTCCATGGAGGCCACCCTGGCCTTTGCGCCGGGCCTGGCAATCCTGCTGGGAAAAGCCGTCGGCCTGCCCGCTTTTGTCTGCATACTGGTCACCCTGATCATCGGCACGGCGGTGGGATTTTTTAACGGCTTCTGTCTGGTGAAGCTCAAGACCAATTCTTTCCTGCTCACCATGTCCACCCAGATCGTCATGAGAGGACTTGTGCTCTTTCTGGTTCCTTTCTCCCTGGCAAAACTGGATCCGGTCTACACCTTCCTGGGACGGGGCAAAATCGGTCCGCTCCAGGTCGCTGTACTGGCGCTGGTGATCATCTATGCCGCCTTTGAATTCCTCTTCCGCAAGACAACTGTGGGACGGCGCTTTCTGCTGACCGGCGGCAACCGCAGTGCCGCCTTTATCTCCGGAATCCGCACTGAGAGAGTGGTGATCTACGCCTTCATTCTGGCGGGCCTTTTATCCGCGGTTGCGGGCCTGATCACTGCGGGCCGCCAGAATGCTGTCTCCAACAACATGGGCTCCGGCCTTGTCATGATGGCCTTTGCGGGCGCCATCCTCGGCGGGTGCAGTTTCAACGGAGGCATGGGAAAACCAATCGGCATGCTGGGCGGCACGCTCCTTCTGGGCATGCTGGACAATGCGCTCACCCTCAACGGCGTGGATGTGAACCTGGTCAGTGCCACCAAGGGAGCTCTGATCTTCCTCGCGATCCTGCTCGACCACCTGCGCTACAGACTGACTGCCTGGATCATGCACAGAGAGAATATCCGCCGTCTCATGCGCTCCGTGGAAGTCGAAAAGGATCCTGCCGGCACGCGTACGGAAGGCGGGCAGTTGAATTAAGATCCCTTCCGGCACGCGCGCGGAGGGTGCGCGGCAGACAAAAAAGGACCCTGCCGGCACGCGCACGGAAGGTGCGCGGCAGACAAAACAGATTACAAATCGGGACAGTGCATAATCTGCAGCGGAAATCTACATAAACGGGGCACGTGGTCAACGCACCCGGGCTGCAGTAAAGATAGCAAGTAAAGAT
>JAUNEM010000041.1:0-4064 GCA_030525515.1 Eubacteriales bacterium | reverse complement strand
AACTTTATTGACAGGCTGAAAAATGCCTCAACCGGTCCATGGGAGGATTTGTGACTATGAAAAAGACATTTGTGAAAAAGCTGCTCAGTCTGGCCCTCGCAGCTGCGATGGGGGCCATGCTTCTGGCAGGCTGCGGAGCTTCAGGCTCTGCTTCCGGCACATCTGAAAGCGGCGCGGCGGGCGGCAAGGAAGCCGGCGCTACAGCGGTGGAGGCTGCTGCCGACGCTTCCGGCGGGGATGCCGACGGCCAGAAGACCATAGGAATGGTCATCAAGCATGCCCAGACTGAATTCATCCAGGCCTTTGTCATCGGCGCGACGGACACCTGCAAAAAATACGGTTACGAGCTCAAGGTCGTAGACGCGCAGGCCAATACAGAACAGATCCTGAACGCAATTGACAACTTCATTACCCAGGACATTGATGCCTTCATCATGGCCGGCGCGGAGGACCTGGTTTCCCTGGTTCCAGGTATCGAGCGCCTGAACGAAGAAGGAATCCCTGTATTCGCCCTGGACACCTGCCCCGAGGGCGGCAAGGTGGAGATGTTCATTACCAATGATATTAAGGAGTCGACCGCCAAGGCAGCGACTCAGATGATCGAGGGTATCAAAGAGGCGCACGGCGGAGAGGTTCCCGAGGGTGTCCTCATCGAGATTACAGGCGCCCAGGTTGATATGTATACGGCTGACTGCCACGAGGGCCTGATGTCTGTCCTCGACCAGTATCCCCAGCTCGAAGTGAAACAGGGTGAGGGCAAATGGGAAAATGAAGAAGCCTACGCCCGCACCAGTGACCTTCTTTCCCGCTACGGCGACAAGGTGGTTGGCATTTATGTCCACACACCCGATATTATGGGTTCCGGAGTTGTCTCCGCAGTGGAGAACGCAGGTCTCAATCCTGCGGACTACTTCATCTCCGGCATCTGCATCGGCAAAGAGGGCATCGGCCTCCTGCAGGAGGGCAAGCTCTACGCGGTCGTAGAACAGCCCGCCCTGGACGCCGCGATCCTTGCGGTCGAGTACATCCACGACCTGTTTGAGGGAGAACCCCTTCCCGAGATCGGCGAGACTGTCGAAGAAGAGGGCGCCCTCTGGTCACCTGCGCAGGTGATCGAAAACACCTACTGCGACGAAGGACGCACACTGCTGATTCAGGCTCCTCTGATTCCCCAGGAATGCGATCCTTCCGATCCCCAGCTGTGGGAGAACAGAATCGAATAAGAGCTGAAGCCGTGTTTCTCTGAGAAAACATCGTACTTCTCTGAGAACAAGATGAATATGCGGGAGCAGAGCCCATGATGGATCAGACCGTCATGGACCCTGTTCCCTTTTTTTACAGATCAAGACCGCAGATTCCGGAATACCGGCCGCGGATGACTGCCGCTCCTGATTTGCCGTCATCCCTGATTACCGTTACCCTGATGCCAAAAACAGGCGGTCTCTACGACATCTTTCCCGGCGATGTCTGTGCTTCCGGGCAGAACCGAGGCTGCCGCGGATTGTGGATGTGAATATCCGTGGGTTTCGAAGGAATGCTGGTGAAAAAGATTCATGCTTAAAATCATTTACATTCATCGAAAAAAGCGTATAATGGCTTTTGTCGGCACTTCATGTTTGAAATCATTCATATGTGAAATGAAATTCATTCATGTTAAACCTATTTGATTTGAAAGAAAGACAGGTACACGGTCATGGGAAACACACTTGAAATCAGATGGCATGGAAGAGGCGGACAGGGGGCCAAAACAGCAGCCCTCCTGCTTGCGGATGTGGCTTTTAAGACTGGGCAGTACGTACAGGGCTTCCCCGAGTACGGGCCGGAGCGCATGGGTGCTCCGATCACAGCCTTTAACCGGATCAGCCGGGACCGGATCCGCGTGCACTCCAACATTTACTATCCTGATTTCGTTGTGGTTGTAGACGAGACCCTTCTGCACTCGGTCAATGTCACGGACGGACTCAAGCGGGACGGGGCGATCATTGTCAACACGCCCAGGTCCGCCGAGGAGATCCGCCCCCTGCTCAGGGGATACCGCGGAGCAGTCTATACCGTGGATGCCCGCGCGATCTCAGAGGAGACCCTGGGCAGGAATTTCCCCAACACTCCCATGCTGGCTGCAGCAGCGGCGGTCAGCGGCGTGATGAAAAAAGAAGACTTCCTGGGAGAGATGCGCGCTTCTTTCCTGCACAAATTCGCCAGGAAACCCGAAGTGGTCGACGGAAACATGAAGGCGCTTGAAATGGCCTACGATCAGATTGAGAGAACGGCGGGAATGACTAAGAGCGCCTAAAACTATAAAAGGACGATGGAATGACGGGCGCTGTGAGGCGCCTGCGGAAAGGAATCTGAAAAAGGGGACCTCCGTCACTGCGCGGAGGTCTTATTATGTGAATCGCTGCGGTCCGGCCCGGTTTGCCGTAAGCAGCGAGTTCCGGATATATTGTGGAGAGAACAGATGCGCACAGATGTAAAGAAGATTAATGAAAAGAGCCCCTGGCAGGACCTGACAGAAGGGCTGCAGATGTTTGCGGGCGGCACGGCCAGGCATTTCGCGACAGGCGAGTGGCGTACCAACACCCCCGTTTTTCTCAAGGATAAATGCCGCCAGTGTCTGCTGTGTGTTCCCGTCTGCCCGGATGTAAGTATCCCGGTGAAAGACGGAAAGAGACTGGATTTTGACTATGACCACTGCAAGGGCTGCGGAATCTGCGTCAGCGCATGTCCTTTCGGGGCAATCGAGATGAAGGAGGGACTCTAATCATGAAAAGCATCAGAGAGAGAATGTCCGGAAACGAGGCCGTGGCCTACGGAATCCGGCAGGTAAATCCCGACGTCATGCCGGCATTTCCCATTACCCCTTCCACAGAAATTCCCCAGATGGTCTCGACCTACATTGCCAACGGTGAGATCGACACAGAATTCATTCCGGTAGAGAGTGAGCACTCCGCCATGTCCGCGGCCATCGGCGCTGAGGCGGCTGGCGCCCGCACAATGACGGCGACCTCCTCCGCCGGCCTGGCCCTCATGTGGGAGGAACTCCTCCTGGCGGCTTCAAACCGCCTCCCCCTGGTCCTGACCCTGGTGAACCGGACCCTGTCCGGCCCCATCAATATCAACTGCGACCACTCGGACGGCATGGGCGCCCGCGACACAGGCTGGATCCAGATTTACGCGGAAAACAATCAGGAGGCCTACGACAATTATCTCCAGGCATATCCGATCGCCGAGGACCCCAGAGTCCATCTCCCCGTCATGGTCTGCCAGGACGGCTTTATCACCAGCCACGCCGTCGAGAACATTGAACTTCTCGAAGACAAACCCGTGCGGGAATTCGTCGGCACCTACAGACCCGAAGAATTCCTCCTCAACCCCGGAAAGCCCGTAGCTGTGGGCCCTTACTCCGTCTCCAATTACGCGATGGAGGCCAAAAAGGCCCAGGAGGACGCCATGGAGCATGCGGGCGAGGTCATTCTCGAGGTGGCTGAACGATTTGAGAAACTCTCCGGCCGCAGATACGGATTTTTTGAAGAATACCGCACGGAAGACGCCGAATACATCATGCTCATCATGGGATCCGCCGCCGGCACCGCCAAGGCGGCCGTGGACGAGCTCCGCAAGGAGGGCTGGAAGGCCGGCGTTCTCAAACTCCGCGTATTCCGCCCCTTCCCGGAAAAACAACTGGCACAGGCCCTGAGCAAATGCCGCGCCGCAGCCATCATGGACCGCTGCGAGAGTTATAACGGCTGCTCCGGCCCTCTGGGCAGTGAGGTTCCTGCGGCACTCTACCGCGCCAAAGTCATGATCGAGACCGTCAATTACATCTACGGACTCGCGGGACGCGACTTCACCGTCGAAGACGTCAGACAAGTCTTCGAAGAACTCCGCGACGTGGCAGAGGGCAGGCGGGAGGCCCCCAACCACAAATACATCGGCCTCCGCGGCAAATAAAGGACTTGAAGAAAGCGGTGAAAACGTTGCTTTCGCAAGTTACTGTCCACGACCCCCGACAGGGCGTGAACACTAACGCGAAAACCTCTGAGAATCCGTAAAAAAATCCGTAA
>JAUNEM010000201.1 GCA_030525515.1 Eubacteriales bacterium | reverse complement strand
CTGACCCACTTCCTCGTCTCCGAGGAGCGCGCGGACGAGATCCAGAACATCTGCCTGCAGTGCGGACGCTGCAAAGAGGTCTGCGGCGGCGGCCTCCACATCCCCGAGATGATCATGAAGCTCCGTGAGAGAAGCTACGAAGCCAATCCCAACCCCGTTTACAAATTCGCTCTGGACGCGGTCAGCGACAGAAAGCTGTTCCACTCCATGCTTCGTATCGCCTCCGTGGCACAGGCGCCTTTCACCAAGGGCACAAACTTCATCCGCCATCTGCCTATGTTCCTGTCCGGCATGACCGAGGGCAGAAGCCTGATGAGCATCGCTCCCGTTCCCTTCCGCGACATCTTCCCGACCATCCAGCAGAAGGTCGAGAATCCCAAGGGCAAGATCGCGATCTTCACCGGCTGCCTGCTTGACTTCGCTTATGTCGACATCGCCAAGGCTGTTATCGCGGATCTGAATTCGATCGGCTATATCGTCGACATGCCTATGGGCCAGTCCTGCTGCGGCGCTCCCGCGACTTACATGGGCGACCGCGAAAACGCCAGAAAGACCGCGGAGCTCAACGTCGAAGCCATGCACGCCGAGGACTACGACTACATCGTATCCGCATGTCCGACCTGCACGCACCAGCTGCGCGTGTACAAGGACTTCTTTGAGGAAGGCTCCGATATGTACAAGAGAGCAGCCGAACTGGGCGAGAAGTCCTTCGACTTCTGCAAGCTCTTCTACGATCTGGGCGGTCTTGAGGAGTCCGGCGACGCTTCGCCGCTCACCATCACCTATCACGATTCCTGCCACCTCAAGAGAGAGCTGGGCGTCTGGAAAGAGCAGAGAGAGCTGCTCACCAAGACCAACGGCATCAACCTTGTCGAGATGGTCGACTCCGATGTCTGCTGCGGTTTCGGCGGCACCTACAGCATCAAGCTGCCTGAGGTCGCTGCTCCGATCCTGGCCAAGAAGCTTGAGCACATCAAGGATACCGGCGCCAGCCTTGTCGCTGTTGACTGCCCCGGCTGCCTGATGCAGATCCGCGGCGGTATGGATGCGCATGATCTCCCGATCGAGGTCAAGCACACGGCAGTGATCATCGCCGAGAAACGCGGCCTGATCTGACCGGAAACTGATCCGGCCGGACGCTGATCGGGAACAGATTCGATTGGAAAAGGCTCCGAAAAGACCTGATCCTGATCTGACCGGACATAAATATAGAGAGCCGGATTCTGCCTGTACGGGGGACCTCCTCCGAACGGGACCGGTTCATTATAAAAAACAATATGACCAATAGTTTGAAGAGAAACCGATCTGCCGCTCCCGGGATCCCGGAAATACCGGCGATTCCTTATGAGCGCATGACTGCGGCGGCGGCCATCCGCCTGGCGGCAGTCCACACATGGCCGGCTGCGGTCTGTCCTGCATGCTTCGGCATCTTCTGGTGCCTGCAGCGGGGGATCTCCATGTCGCCGGCACAGGCCGTCCTCCTGGCGGCCGCATGTGTGCTTTCACAGTCATCGGTCAACACGCTCAACGACTACGTTGACTTCGTCAGCGGCACGGACAGCGAGGCCGACAATGTGGAGGTGAACGACTCAGTGCTGGTCTATTACCGGGTGAATCCCCGGCATGCCCTTGCCCTGGGGATCATTTACCTGGTTTCCGCCGCTCTCTGCGGTGTGGCAGCTTCCTGGCACTCAGGTCCGGCGCCCTTTATCGTCGGAATCCTGGGCGGGCTCACAGTCCTCGGGTACAGTGTGGCCCCCGTCCCGGTCGCGGCCCTTCCGCTCGGAGAAGCAGTTTCGGGATTTGTCATGGGCGCCCTGATCCCTTTGGGAACCGCGGCGGCGGCCGACGGGAAATTCCACCTGGAAATCATCCCGGAGTGCCTTCCCCTGATCCTCGGAATCGCTCTGATCATGATCAGCAACAACGGGAGCGACATTGAAAAAGATATTCCGGCGGAGCGCATGACCCTCCCGGTCCTTCTGGGGCGCGGGAGAACCCTCATTCTCTACCGGTCCATGCTGGCGGCCTGGATTGCCCTGCTGTGCGTCCAGCCCCTCATCCGTCTCGGGAAAATCGGCTTTCTGAGCATCCTGCTCACACTGATCCTGGGACACCGCCCCTTCGGCTTTCTGATCCGGGCCCGTCTTCTCCCTGAGGACAGGATCCGCCAGATGAAAAGCATCACAGGGGCCAACCTCGTCGGAAACGGCCTGCTGGCGGCAGCCTACGCGGCTTCCTGGCTCCTGCAGCTGAAGGGCTGACAGACAAGGGCAGGAAGAACCCGCGCGGACGCCTGACCACAGCTTAAGGCTTTTTACCCGCGTGACCCGTGTCCGATCCACAGAAGCGGACGCGGACGCACAGCCGGAGAACTTCTTCCCGGCGGGAGGCGGGTCCGATCGAAGTGAAACAACTGTGACATAACTCAAACAGTGTGTATGAATAAAAAGACAACGCCGGCGGATGTGTATGAAATTTTTCAGACACTGGCGCCGCGCTACGACAGGGCAAATGCCCGGATCAGCCTTGGCCTTGAACAGGGCTGGAAAAAACTGCTGGTGAAAAGACTTCCGGCCGGGATCGGGGCCGGAGAGCAGGTGCTTGACGTCTGCTGCGGCACCGGCGATATCGCGATCGCCCTCGCGGGGAAAAATCCGGATCTGAAGATCACGGGACTTGACTTTTCCCCCGCCATGCTGGCGGTCGCCGGGGATAAGGGAGCGGGTCTTCCCAACCTGACCTGGGTGCAGGGAAATGCCATGGACCTTCCTTTCCCGGACGGGACTTTCGCGGCCGCCTGTATTTCATTCGGCCTGAGGAACACGCCGGATTACGCCCGTGTTCTGCGGGAGATGAAAAGGGTCGTGCGGCCCGGAGGAAAGGTGTACTGCCTGGACTCCTTTGTCCCTGACAATCCGATCATTCTGCCTGCCTACCGCCTCTATTTCCGCTATATCATGCCGGTTCTGGGCGGGGGGAGGAAGTATCATGAACAATATACCTGGCTTTACCGGTCGACAGAACAGTTTCCCAGAAGGAAAAAGCTGATGCGTCAGTTTGCGCGGACGGGACTGGAGCAGGTACAGAGCCGGAGCAGAATGCTCGGCGCCTGCGTTCTCGTCGAAGGAACAAAGCCGGAACAGATTACAACAGGAGAAAACTATGAGCGAAGAAAAATTTGACGCCATAATCGTAGGAGGAGGACTGGCCGGCGCAACGGCGGCGTATGTTCTTGCTAATGCCGGGCTGGAAGTTCTGCTGGCAGACCGCGGCGATTTCTGCGGCTCCAAGAACGTGACCGGCGGACGTCTCTATGGACACAGCATGGAGAAAGTGATCCCCGGCTTCGCCAATGAGGCGCCTATTGAGAGAAAAGTAACTCACGAGAAGATTTCGCTGATGACAGAGAAGAGCTCCCTGGATATCGGATTCAGCTCCTCCAAGCTGGCTGAGGATCCCGAGAGCACATCTTATACGATCCTTCACTCCAAGTTTGACGCATGGCTGGCGGAAAAATGCGAGGAAGCGGGCGTCATGCTCGTTCCCGGCATCCGCGTCGACAACTGTGTCGTCGAAGACGGAAAAGTAGTGGGCATTGACGCCGGCGGCGAGATCATGTATTCGGATGTCGTCATCATTGCTGACGGTGTCAACTCTCTGCTGGCCCAGCGTCTGGGAATGAAGAAGGAACTCACACCCCACGAAGTGGCTGTCGGTGTCAAAGAGGTCATCAAACTCGATGAAGAGACCATCAACCAGCGCTTCGGTGTCCGCGGTGACGAGGGTGTCGCCTGGCTTTCCGCAGGCGACGCGACTGCCGGAGCCTTCGGCGGCGGCCTTCTCTACACCAACAAGGACACAGTCTCCATCGGTATCGTGGCTACCCTGGCGGATATCGGCTACACCGACATTTCCATCCCGGATCTGCTCGACCGCTACAAAGAGCACCCCGCGATCAAGCCCTATATCGAAGGCGGCGAGACCATTGAGTACAGTGCCCACCTCGTTCCCGAAGCAGGCATTCACATGATCCCCGAGCTCGTCCGCGACGGCGTCCTGGTCTGCGGCGACGCGGCTGGATTTGTCGTTAACCTGGGCTTCACAGTCCGCGGCATGGACTTCGCGATCGAGTCCGGACGCCTGGCAGCCGAGGCAGTCCTTGCAGCCAGAGAAGCGGGTGATTTCAGCAAGGAACAGCTTTCCTCCTATCTGAAGGCCCTCGACGAGAGCTTCATCATGAAGGACATGAAGGCCCTCAAGGGATTCCCGGCAATTCTCTCCCGCAGAGAGATCTTCAAGGATCTCCCCGAGATGGTGGACGACATGTGCACAAAGGCCTTCACGGTCAGCGGAAAGCCCAGCATGGACTTCGTTATGTATGTGATCAATTCCCTGGCATCCCACCTGAGCGTCGCGCAGCTGACAAGCCTGGTCGGGGATATCATGGACGCCTTCTGATCGGAACAGGCTGATCCGGAAAAATCGATCCGGAATAAAGACCGGAAAGCGAACATTGATTCTACGTATAAGAGGGTAAAAAAATGGCAAAAATGAGTGTAGATGATAAGCTGGGACTGGATTTGTTCCACACAGACGAGCACAATCCCCATATCACTGTAAATGAGGATTATGATAATATGGAGGAGATCCGCAAGGTACTCCTCGCATGCCCCGCAGGCCTTTACCACTACGAGAACGGTAAAGTGACCTTCAGCCACGAGGGCTGCCTCGAGTGCGGCACCTGCCGCGTGCTCTCCATCGACAAGGTCGTGAAGAGCTGGGATCATCCCATGGGAGGCGCGGGCGTACAGTTCCGTCAGGGCTGATCACAGGACAGACTCCGCAGATCCCTTCCGGGACGCGGAGCAGCTTCCGAAAGTCCCTTCCGGGACACCAAACAGACTT
>JAUNEM010000200.1 GCA_030525515.1 Eubacteriales bacterium | reverse complement strand
TCTTTTCTGGATACCTCTGTCCGGCTGATCGATCTGGGTCTGGGCTACCTCTCCCTGGACCGGGCGGCCTCCACTTTGTCCACAGGCGAACGCCAGCGCGTGCAGCTGGCCAGGGCGGTGCGCAACCGGACGACAGGTGTGCTATATGTCCTGGATGAGCCTTCAATCGGCCTCCATCCCTATAATCTCAAGGGGCTGACGGGCGTGATGGACGACCTGGCGGCGGACGGCAATACCGTCGTGATCGTCGACCACGACACCCAGGTGCTCTCCCACGCGGACTGGATGATCGAGATGGGCCCCGGCGCGGGCGCTTCCGGCGGCAGGGTCATCGCCGAGGGAACCATTGAGGAGATTAAAAACAATCCTGATTCCGTGATTGCCCCCTATCTGTCGGGAGCGGATGCAATCCTGATTGAGGAAGACATGAAAAAAGCTGATCCGGCTCTCCCGAATCAGCATGGTAAGGTTCATGAACGGCTCTTTGCGGACGGAACGATCCGCATGCGGACCGGTCAGATCCACACGGTACATCCTCTGGATGTGGAGATTCCCAAGGGGCGGCTGACCGTGGTGACAGGTGTCTCCGGTTCCGGCAAGACGACCATGATCCTGGAGAGCCTGATCCCGGCTCTCTCCGCCACTATCAACGGAAGAAAGCTTCCCGTCCATGTGAAGTCCCTGGAGGCGCCCGGTATCAGCCAGGTCAAGCTGATCGACGCCACTCCGATCGGCATCAATGTGCGGTCCACTGTGGCTACCTACGCGAATGTGCACGATGATCTGCGCAAGATTTATGCCCGCACGCCGGACGCAAAACAGCGGGGTTACAAGGCAGGGGACTTTTCCTACAATACAGGAAGCCTGCGCTGCCCAACCTGCGACGGGACCGGCCAGATCTCCCTGGATGTCCAGTTTCTTCCGGATGTCGATATTCCCTGCCCTGACTGCCGGGGCGGCAGATACCGCCGGGAAGCCCACGAGGTGCTGCGAAAGGCCAAAAACGGAACTGCCTTCAGCCTCCCCGATCTCATGTCCATGAGTGTCGACGAGGCCATGGATGCCTGCTCTGATCTGGCAACGACCCGCAGACGCCTGCAGGTCCTCCATGATCTGGGCCTGGGCTACCTGACCCTGGGCGAGGAGACACCCGGTCTCTCCGGCGGAGAGGCGCAGCGCCTGAAGCTGGCCAGTGAAATGGGCAGGGGACAGGAGGATTCCGTCTTTGTCTTTGACGAGCCGACCATCGGTCTCCACCCCAAAGATGTGCGCGTGCTTCTGCAGGTATTCCGCAGTCTCCTCGATCACGGAGCCACTGTCATCGTCATCGAGCACGATCTGGATGTGATCCGCAGCGCGGATTATATCGTCGATATGGGACCCGGGGGAGGCGCCGAAGGAGGCCGCATCGTCGTGAGCGGCACACCGGCACAGGTCCGCGCCTGCGAAGAGAGCCTGACGGGGCAGAATCTGTAATAGTCTTTTCAAGACTTGCCCGTGGGCTTTGCACCCATGCGTAGTATGAGTTCACTTCCAAAGTCAAGGGTTTTGCGCGATAAAGAAGAATAATAGGGTAGAGGCGGCCGCGCCGCCCACTATCCCCGACCGGCCCGTGTCCGCCGTAAGGCGGAAAAAGATATTGCACGGGCCGTGTCATAAGAGTTAAGGCGGCATATGCGTTTGTGACATATGCCGCCTTTCCGGTCTCTTTATTCTGTATGATTCTGTATGGTTTATTTCATCATTTCACAGGACTCGATGACGGGTCTTGAATACGTTTATTTTGCGGCATTCGCCTTTGAGGTATATGCCGCCTCTCCCCAGGAGGAGGTATTGGCCACGGGGCTCATCAGCACTCTGCCGGTGCCACGATAGACATTGACCAGACCCTCTCCGCTGATGGCGGAACCAATCAGTGAATTGGTTGCTTTTTCGACCGTGAACTGGAGGTTGCTGGACCAGCAGACCGCCATATCTCCGTCTATGCGGACCTCATCATTCTCAAGGTCGATCACGATCAGTTCGTCTTCCGGCACATTGCTCTCCAGGGCCGCGATTCCGGATCCTGACAGGCTGAGGTTGAAGAGTCCCTCACTGCCCAGCATAGCCGAGGAAAGTGTCCGGCGGGCGATGACACTGCTGCGGACAGTGCCGTCACAGGCGTAGAACATTCCGTCCTCCAGGGTGATTCCGGCGCCCCAGCCGCCGACATCGATCAGGATGATGTGCTTGTAGGTGGGCTCCAGGACCAGCAGTCCGTTTCCCTGGTATTCGGGCTTGACCGCGGACTCTTTGGTCACTGCGCCCCTGAGGGCTTTGCCGAACAGGTCCCCCACACCCTTGACGCCGCTGGTAGCGGTCACGTTTCCGGCCATCCACTGCATGGCACCCGCCTGTACGATGGCGGAATTATTCCCATTCATGTTGATGACCAGCTGCCTGCGGCGCATGCCCATCTCCGCCATAAAATAGTGATCCATGGCATTAAGGGAGCCGATGCTCAAATCTTTATCATATTCCAGAACGCTGAAGTTTCCCAGCCTTCTGATGATGTGTCTGTTTTTGTTCTCCAGGTTATAAACTTTCATTGTCTGACCTCCAAAAACACCGTCTGTAATTTCCGTACTGATTATTTTTAATCCTGCTTTCCTCTGCCCTGAGAGGGCAGGAGTGATCCTTTTTCCAGGAGTTCCGTCCTTACGCCTTCTTCCTCCACCCTGAGAGTGCAGGAAGGATATACGCAATCAGTAAAGCCCCCGCCAGGACACCTGCCGTGTCGACCAGGACATCCCTGACTTCTCCCGATCTGCCCCGGACAAATGTCTGGTGGATCTCGTCGCTGCAGGCATAGAGAAGCCCCAGAACCAGAGCCGGAGGGAAGGCTGTTTTTTCCGCAATCTCTTCCCTTTCGGAGAGCAGGGTGGAATTCTTCATGGCAAAAAATTCGTATTCGACGATATATTCATAGACCGTGAGTGACAGCAGCATGCCCAGGATGGCGTATTCTGTCATGTGGGCGCCCTTTCTGACAGGAAAGGTGAGTTTCTCCTGCATTTCCAGCTTCTCGGCAGGCGGCATTTCACTGTATCCCCGGACGAAAACAGAGCAGATAAAATCTATGACTGTACTGCTCTGGGATGCCGACTCCTCCTGCTCCATGGAAGACATGAAAAAAATAAAAATCATCCAGGCGATTGTCAGGGCTGTCAGTATTGTCCTTTTCAGAGTTCTCCTTTTCAGAGTTCCGTTTAATTCCAATAAACATTGCTAAAACATGCGAACGTAAATCATAAATCTCATCAGAAATTTCTGAACATCACGGCGGTCATGTCTCTCTGGTTGATCGTGATCCTCACGTCCAGCATGCGGATCAGGTCCCTGATGCTGTAGGGCCTGCCCGAGGGCAGGGCTCCGGTGCCCGCGAAGAGTTCCGGCACCTCATCCAGAAACTCGTGGTTGCCGTTCCGGAAAAGGCTGATTTCCTGGTAGGAGTAGGCGTTCCCGCCGGACTCGCGGGTCGTCGCGGAGGCGGTCCACTGGTTCTCTCCGATTTTCCATTTGGCCTGCCAGTCCTGGCAGCTGTAGCTTCCGCCCAGGTATTCGACCAGGGTCGCAAAGGCTCCCCTGCGGTCGTAATCGCCGAAGGGGTTGCCGTCGAAGTCCTCGCAGGGGTCCAGTCCGGACAGCCAGTAGGTGCCTGTCCCGCGGTGATACAGGAACTGATAGCTGAATCTGCTCCTGGAATTCGATCCGGCCGCGAGTTCGTGGCCGCCCACATTGACCAGGGTCAGCACCGGCGAGGGGTATTTGTCCCTCTGGGCGGTGGAAGCGGCATAGAAGGACCTGCCGGTTGTCTTGGCAATGTCCACGTAGTCATTTTCAATACGCGTGAAAACATCCTCTGCCTGCAGGCGGGAGGAGGCGGTCGCGTCGGTGAAGGAAATCGTGCTGATCCGGTACTTCTCCCTCTCTCCCACCGCGCTCCAGTCGGTTGTCAGGTTGGGAATCCTGTCTGTATCTCCCTCCGCAACCGCGGGCGCCGGGGAAGTGACCGCATCCGCGGCGGGACCGGATTTCTCGGGCTTAAGATAAATGCGGACGGAAGGCGCTTCGCCGCGCATCCGGTCGTAGGGCGGAGTTCCTTTTTTGCAGGAAAAAGAGAAAAGGCTGTCGATCTTCTCCAGCAGCTGTGCGGCAGGGGTGAAGCCGTCGCTGGTCTCCAGGTACATCCTGAAGGTATAGGTTGCTCCGTAGATGCCGGAGTCCTCGCCGGTCTTCTCGATCTCAAAGCGCAGGTCCGCTTCCTTTTCGGCCGCTTTTTCGTATTCTTTCAGCTGATCCATTTTTTTTTCGATCACAGTGCTGAAATAATTGTCGGAAAGGGCCTTTTCCCAGCCTCCGGTCGCCTTGCCGTCCTTGTAGGAAGGCACCGGGATGGCAAAAACGGAAAAGCTCCCGCCGTTGCCTCCCGCGTACAGATAGCGCACGCCGGATCCCTTCTCGTCGGAAAGCGGTGTCTTTTTCTGCAGTTTCCAGGAGTCTCCGTATATGTCCCTGACATACTCGTTGACTTCTCTCTCACTGTACTCGGTGGGTGCGTACATGCGGTAGATCAGGACAGCTCCCAGGGCAAGAATCAGGGCAGCCAAAAAAAGCACGACGGGAAAAACCCAATGATTCCCCTGCCGCGCTGTTTTTTTCGCGGAATTGTATTCAGTTGTGTCATTTTGTACAGACAGCATATTCCGTGTACAGCCCTTTCTTATTTGCAGCTATGGCCTCGCGTTTACAAATCTGTTTAAAAAAATCACGCGTTGCTTTTTTATATTTATCCGGCAGAAGGAGACAGAGAATCCGTCTCTGTCTCCTTCTGTATTTTTCTGTCAGATTCTATCAACGGTTCTTCCTGATTCCAGTATTTCTTCCTGGTT
>JAUNEM010000040.1 GCA_030525515.1 Eubacteriales bacterium | reverse complement strand
CGGTTTACGTAAAGACAGCAATATACCTATAGACAATCATTCAGGCAAAGAGGACAGAGCCTCCGGCTTTTTTGTCCCTCTGCGGGACGGGAGGGAGCTTCTGATCCCGACAGAGAAAGGGCTCCTCCGCGTGGATCCCGCCAGGGGCAGGATCAGGCAGACTTATCTCTTGGAAAAAGAATCAGCCGGGACGAATGCCGAAAAACCTGAATTCAGCTGTGCCGCCGCAAGTCCGGATGAAACGCTGCTCGCGGCCTGCGCAGGAGACACTCTGTGGCTGTGGGACCTGGCGGACGGAAAACTCCTGACACATTTTCCCGTGAAAAGATGCAGCACCCTGACCTTTGTCCGGCGCGGATCCGCTTCTTCGCCCGGTTCAGCTTTTTCCGATCATTCCCGCCCCGGGATTCCTTCGGGAAACTCCGTATTTACAAAGGAGAATTCCGGACTTACAAAGGATAGCTCCGGACTTACTGAGGAAAGTTCCGGCTGCGAGGCCTTCTATCTGCTCAGTGCCGGCCAAGATCCGGAAGTCAGGCTATGGGAACTTCCCAACGGCCGCTGCCTTCGGAGCTTTGCCCCCCACAGAGGAGGAGTACAATGCATGCGGATGGCGGGACAGGATGCCTTCCTCTCGGCCGGGAATCTGGACGGGGTCTACTGCCAGCACATTCCTGTCTTTGGCTACAAGGCACTCTGGAAGCTGTGCAGGGCGGAAGAGACGAGGCGGCTTCGGGAGGACGAAGACCGATTCCGGGAGCTGATCTACAGGGCGGCGGACCTGTGGAAAAAAGGAAGCAGGAAACAGGCCCTGGAGAACCTCTACCGGGCCCGCTCGATCCACGGCTATGAAAGAAACCAGACCTACCTGCGCCTCAATGCGGCCATGGGAAAAAGCCTGCGGATCTGCTCTCTGCAGAATGTGTGGAGCAGGGGCAGCGACCGGGGGGACGACCGGACTGTCCGCGCGCTTCCCGAAGACAGCCGGGATCCCTGCCGCTGTACAGACCAAAAGAGCGGGAGGTCTCTGCTGGCCCGCTTCGAAGGAGATATCCTGATCCGGGAACCGGACGGCACCCGCCGCACGATCCGGACAGGCCGGAGGGGCGTCTGCGCGGCTGCCCTGTCCGGGGACGGAAAACGCTCTTCGCTGGCCTTTTTTGACGGAAAACTGATCATGCTGGACAACCGGGAAGGCCGCATATGCTGGGAGAGATCCGGCGGGCATATGGCGACAAGACTATGCTTTGACCCGGCAGGCGGTTTTTTACTGGCGGGGCGTGAAGACGGGACGATTCTGGTACATGATCCGGATGACGGCAGGATTCTCAAGGTTCTGACCGGAAGAAAATCTTCAGTGACAGCGATGGTCTTTTCCGAAGACGGACAGTTTCTGCGCTCGGACACCGAGGACGGCGGCGTCCGGATCTGGCAGTTTGACTATAAATACACATGTGATTAAAAAAATGCGGCAGCACCGGACACGCAAAACGGCGCGCAGAGAAACACGCAAATCATACAGGAGGGAAAACCGTGAATATCAGTCTGACTATGGAATACGTACTGCTTCGCGCGACACAGGAGGCCTCGGCCTTCAGCGGAGGCCATATGGGGCTCGAGCACATTTTCCTCGGGATCCTGAAGGTCCCGGAGGTGAAAGGCTCCGATGTCGTCAAGGACAGGACCCGCAGAGAAGAATTCGACAAAGAGGCAGCCGAGGTGGCTGAGATCGCCCGCTCCAGAAACTGGAGTACGGCTTCCATGCGGCAGCAGCTCCGCAGCTATCTTTCCGGCGAGACCATTTCACGGAACGCTGAGCAGGAAGTCAGTCTGGTGCTGGGAAGTGCCGCCTGGCACGCCCAGCATGACAAAAACGCCGATTTTATCACAGCCGCCGACGTGTTGTCTGCTATCCTGCGCCACCCCTCCCCCATGATCAAGGCACTGCTGGAGGGGACAGGATCCGGCGCCGCCCCGAAACAGGCAGAGATAACCGGGGCGGAGGAAGCCGGGACCGAAGAGGCTCAGGCCATGCCGGAACCGGAGGGCATCGCCTTCCTTCCCCTTCTGACCTCACGCGTCAGAAATATGCGATATGAGCTCCTGAGCGCAGTGTACGGCCAGGACCACGCTGTTCATGCACTGGCGGAGGGTCTGTTCAGCGCGGAGGTCCTTGCCGCTTCCGACACAGGCCGCAAGGGTCCCAGGGCGCTTTTTGTCTTCGCGGGTCCTCCCGGCGTCGGCAAGACCTTCATGGCGGAGCGCGCCGCCGCGGCCCTGCACCTGCCTTACAAGAAGCTGGATATGAGCACCTATGCCGACCATCAGGCCCATCTGAACCTCATCGGTTTCGCCCCCAGCTTCAAGGACGCCAAGCCGGGTGTGCTCACCGGATTTGTTCAGAAACATCCCCGCTGTCTGCTCCTGATCGACGAGGTCGAAAAAGCCCACCGCAACACCATTCAGCTCTTCCTGCAGATTCTGGACGGCGGCCGTCTGCACGACGATTTTTCGGACGAAGATGTCGATTTCCGCGACACCATGATCATCTTCACCACCAACGCCGGAAGGCAGCTCTACGAGGAGGCGCCTGCCGGAAGCCTGGCCTCTCTTCCCAGGCAGAGCATTCTGAGCGCCCTTATGACCGACCTGGATCCGGCCACCAAGCAGCCCTATTTCCCCGCCCCCATCTGTTCCCGCCTGTCCACCGGCTTTCTTCTCATGTTCAACCACTTGAGCGCCTACGACCGGGAGAGGATCTGCGAGGCGGAACTGAAGCGTTTCTGCGCTATGTTTGAGAAGCAGTACGGAATCAGCGTCGATTTTGACCGCCTTCTGCCCGCCGCCATTCTCTTTTCGGAGGGAGGCGGGGCGGATGCC
Source organism: Eubacteriales bacterium (assembly GCA_030525515.1). GTDB lineage: Bacteria > Bacillota > Clostridia > Lachnospirales > Lachnospiraceae > CAG-791. The sequence goes on along the minus strand of JAUNEM010000040.1, from coordinate 15,584 downwards.
CGTATCCTCCGCGCCCAGGCGGAGCTTTTCTGTAAAAATGAGATCTACCGCCTGTGCGGACTCTGGGGAGAGGACCATTTCGAAAAAGCCCTGGCGGAGCTGCGCAGCATCCATTTCACGATCGATCTGGAGAAAAGTCCGGAAAACGTCCGCAGGCTCTTTGTCAATCCCGAGAAGCCCGAGATCCTGCTCTGCGGTAGCAGGGAACTGGGTCAGATTCTGGCGGCAGGTCTGCCTGGCTTTCGCATTTTGTGCGCTTCCACTCCCGAGGAGGCCTTCACACTGGCAGGAAAACACGAACCTCTCTTTATGCTGGCGGATATGAGCCTGGCACAGGAAGGGCAGGAGGCACCGGAGACACAGGAATTCCGGGGCAGGAATATTTTCGATGATCCTTTTACCGAAGACGGCTGGGACGATGAAGTCACCACGAGACTTCTCACCGATTCCTCCGAAGAAAAGCTGGTGACCACCTTTGACAACATTCCCTTTGCCTCCCCCGGAATTCACCGTCAGGTCTCATTCCTCAAGGAGCTCCGGGAGCGGGTTCCCGACCTGCCTGTCTATCTGCTGGAGTCCGCTCAGCTGCGGATCGATGAGGAATTGATGGGCGCCTTCTCCCGCATCGGCGTGCGCGGAAAACTCCTGACTCCGTCAGGGGAGACAGATGTCTTTGCCGAACAGCTGGAGGAGATCGCCGGACAGTGCTACCTGCAGAAAACGGCCTCTCTGCTGAGCGCGGAGCAGCAGATCCTGACCTTCGCCTGTGACACCGTGATGAGCCAGGACAGCCACACCGCCATTCTCAAGCTGACCGACATGGCGATCCGGCGCGCTGTCAGCGCGGAAGACACGGGCAGCATCCTCGACGATGTGGAGCGCTCCCATGTCCACTTCAACGATGTGATCGGCGCCGACGAAGCCAAGGAAGAGCTTCAGTTTTTTGTCGATTATCTGAAAAACCCGAAAGACTTCCTGTCCCGCGGCCTGCGCGCTCCCAAGGGAATCCTTCTCTACGGCCCTCCCGGCACGGGCAAGACCCTGCTTGCCAGGGCTATGGCCGGCGAGGCCGAGGCAGCATTTATCGCCACCGAGGCGACCTCCTTTGTGACCAAATGGCAGGGGAGCGGACCGGAATCCGTGCGCAGACTGTTCAAAAAGGCCCGCAGATATGCCCCCAGCATCGTCTTTATCGATGAGATCGACGCCATCGGACGGCGGCGCGGCGAGGGCCACACGGGGCATGGTGAAGAGATGGCCCTCAATGCCCTCCTCACCGAGATGGACGGCTTCCGCGTCGATCCCAGGCGCCCGGTCTTTGTCCTGGCGGCGACCAACTACAGCGTGGACGGCGATTCCGCCGGCAGTCCCGGCAGCATCGACCCTGCGCTGGCCCGCCGCTTCGACCGCAAAATCCTGGTGGAGCTGCCCAACAGGGATCAGCGAATGGCTTATCTGCAGAAAATGATCGGAACCGGCAGCCGTGTCACTCCCGCCATGATCGAACGCCTGGCATCCCGTTCCGCCGGCATGAGCCTGGCAGACCTGAGCGCGGTGCTGGAACAGGCCGCCCGTCTGGCGGTCCGCAAAAATATGCCGCTCTCCGACGACGATCTGGACGAGGCCTATGAGCGCACCCGCCATGGAAGTGAGAAAAACTGGGGAGAGAGCTATATGGAGCGCGTCGCCTATCATGAATCCGGCCACGCCCTGATTTCCTGCCTGAGCGGCAGGACTCCTTCCTATGTCACCATCATTGCCCGGGGCAGCCACGGCGGATACATGGAGCACGCCGACGTGGAAAACACCCCCCTGCGCACCAGAGAGGAACTCCTGGGAAGGATCCGGGTCGCGCTCGGCGGCAGGGCGGCGGAAATAGCACGTTACGGCGAAAAAGACGGCATTTCCACCGGCGCCTCGGGAGACCTGACCAGTGCCACCCGGCTTGCGGGCGCCCTCCTTCTGCAGTATGGTATGGACGAAGACTTCGGCCTTGCCTCCTTCAATCCGGACGCCATGATCAAGGGCCCCATGGCCGAGAAGATCCATGCCCGCATCAACGCGATCCTGCAGGAACAGCTCACCTGGGCTGTGGACCGGCTGACCGCCCACAGGGGACAGCTGGACCTTCTGGCCGGGACTCTGCTCAGCAAAAACAAGATTACGGGAGAAGAGATCGACGCTCTTCTGGGCAGCAAAAGCTGAACCCCCTCACGCCCCCTGGCAAGATCCCATTGGGAAAACCCGTTCCGGGATTTCGCCACTGGTGTCCGGGTGCAGCGAGTTTCATCAAACATGTTTGTAAACGCCGGACCATGGTCACGTGCAGGAAGCAGTGAGAAGAGAATGGAGGCAGTGAAAATGTCAAAAGATTTCGATACTTCAGCAGTCGGAATGCCGGAAGGGCTCAACTGGGCTGTCCTGGGAACAGGTGTCATCGCGAATGAGATGGCAGCAGGCCTTCAGCAGATGGGAAAATCCCTCTATGCCGTCGGCAACCGCACCTATTCGAAGGCGGTCGCTTTTGCCCAAAAATACGGGATCAAAAAGGTCTACAATACGATCGATGAGATGTTTACGGATGAAAAGGTCGACATCATCTATATCACCAGCCCTCACAACACTCACTATGCTTTTATGAAAAAAGCACTGGAGAACGGCAAGCACCTGCTCGTCGAAAAGTCCATCACCCTTAATTCGGGAGAACTCGAAGAGATGGCGGCACTTGCCGCAGGCAAAAACCTGGTCCTGGCGGAGGCAATGACGATCTGGCATATGCCTCTGTACAAGGAACTGTGGCGCATTGTCGGCAGCGGGGAACTGGGCAGGGTCCAGATGATTACTGTCAACTTCGGAAGCTTTAAGGAATACAACATGGAGAACCGCTTCTTCAACCGGAACCTGGCGGGAGGAGCCATGCTCGATATCGGTGTGTATGCCCTCAGCATTGTGCGCAGTTTTATGGAAGAGCAGCCGGACAGGGTAGTCAGCCAGTGGCTTCCTGCACCCACCGGTGTGGATGAACAGGCGACGATCCTGCTGCAGAACTGCAGAGGCCAGATGGCGACGGTGGCGCTCACCATGCATTCCAAACAGCCCAAGCGGGCCATGATCAGCTGTGAAAAAGGATATATTGAGATCATGGAATATCCCAGGGCGGACAAGGCTGTGATCACGGATGCCGCTACAGGAGAGCGCAGGGAGATTTCCGCGGGCGAAACCGCGAAGGCACTCTTTTATGAACTGACCGACATGGAGAAAGCCGTGACATCTGGAGACGCTTCCCATATGAAGCTTGGCTTCTCCCGGGATGTGATGGACATCATGACATCCCTGAGAAATGAGTGGGGACTCCGTTATCCGGAGGAAGAGTGAGGAAGCGCTCGGATGCTCCGAGTTCCTGGAGATGGCTTTTTAGTTGGAAATCATGCAAAAACGCCTCGAGTTTCGAGGCGGGTGTAACGAAGAGTGGGCGGTGCCGGAGCAAGACGACTTTCTTTTGTTTACAATTAAAAAAGTGCTCACTATAATAAAACTATCAGGCAATAAAAAGTCTGTATTGTTTTACAAGAAGTTTTTTTCGGAGAACAGGAGGAGTATATGCTCGTAACATTAAAAGAACTGCTGGAAATTGCAGAGGCGGAGAATAAGGCAATCGGATCTTTTACCTGCCCCAACATGGAAATCGCAATGGGAACCATTCGTGCTGCAGAGGATATGCAGTCACCGATCATCATTCAGATTGCGGAGGGGCGCCTGAAACATACTCCTCTGGACATGATCGGACCTCTGATGGTACAGGCGGCTAAGGATTCCAGCGTAAAGATCGCGGTGCATCTGGATCATGGTCTCACTGCGGCAAAGGCACAGGAAGCCCTGGGATATGGCTATACATCGATTATGTTTGATGGATCCCACTATTCCCTGCAGGAAAATATTGACAAGACCAATGAAGTCGCGCGCCTTGCCAGAGCAGCCGGCGCTTCCGTAGAGGCGGAGCTGGGCACGATCGGCGGCAAAGAGGCCACTGAGCGCGACGAGGTTTCCAAGTATACCGATGTTGAAGAGGCCAGAACATTCGCTGCAAAGGCCGATATCGATGCCCTGGCTGTGGCCATCGGCAATGCACACGGCCATTACAAGGGAATTCCCAAGCTGAATTTTGAGCGTCTGACAGAGCTGAAGCAGGCAGTGAACCTTCCGCTGGTGCTTCACGGCGGCTCCGGAATCTCCGACGAGGACTTCCGTCATGCCATTACCCTGGGTGTCCGCAAGATCAATATCGCGACAGCCAGCATGGACGCTGCCATCAGCTGCGCTGCTGCCTATATGGCAACGCCCGGCGAGCACGATTATTACGGCTTCAATGAAGCTATGGTGCAGGGTGTCTACGAGAACGTCAAGCACTGCATCAAGGTCTTCAACAACAAAGAGCCTCTGTAATTGACAGGCGGGGCAGCTTCTCTCTGGCGCGATGCCTGCACACTGATGTGCCCCGGCATATTATGTGAAGAATTATATGAACAATGGAAAAAAGGCATTCCGGACGGTCTGGAAGAAGACCGGCCGGAATGCTTTTTGCGGTAAAGAAAAGCCGGCGGGAATGGTTTTTAAATCCGGAAAGGGACCGGCCGGAAAGTTTTTTGCATTTTTCGGAGAAATAAGATGTCTTAATTCGCTCCTGTATCAGTTTATTTGCCCAAATGGCTGTTATACTATAGGAATGAACGGAATCTGTCAAAAATTCAGCAGCTGCCTTTTCTTTCATGCAGACGGTAACCATACGGACGGTAAAACTGTCAGGCGAAAGAAGAGACAGTACAGGGAGGTATTATGAATGATATCCGGCAGCGTCTCAATTTGATTTATATAGGGGTTACGGTTGCCGCGGTCGTTCTTGCGGCTGCCATGATCGTGGGGTACGCGGAAAACAGAAGAGCGGAAGAGGCAGAGACCACTAAGACCGTGACCTCCAGAACTGAAAAAGAAAAAAGAGACAGGGTAATGATCTCCACAAACACGGAGACGATCAGGGACGGCCTTCAGAAGATGGGTGTGCTGGTCACGCAGGAATACTATTTTACCCAGGTGGAGACCTACACAAAGGAAAAAAATATCTTTATCGTCATCCCCACCAGGTCGGGATTCATGTACAGCTATGACGGCGCGGTCACAGCGGGAGTGGATCTGCTGCAGGTCAGTGTCCATACAGATGAAGAGAGAGGGGTCATCAGCATCGATCTGCCTGACTCCGAGATTCAGGCGGTTACCATCGACAGGGACACTTTCAGAATCTATTCGGAGAGGGAATCTCTGTGGAATCCCTTGAAACTGGAAGATTACAACATCTCGCTTGCCGAGTTTGAGGACGCGGCAAAGGAGAAGGCCCTTGCGAACGGCATCCTTGAGAGGTCGGACGAACAGGCGCAGAAGCTTGTGCGCGAATTCGCGGGAAGCCTTCCCAATACTTCGGGCTACACGATAGAGTTCAGGTGATGGAGGGATGCTATGAATTTCAAGAAGATTATGATCACGGCCCTGCTCTTCCTTTTTGCGGTCATTTCCTTTACCATGATCGCGCCCAAGGCGGCGGACCCGGCCAATCACAGACACTCGATTGAGCAGACAGAGGACAAGATCGCGTCGGTGATGACTCTCTCCGGCGGAGCCGCGGCCACCTCGGCGACTCTCTCTCTCCTTCCGGGGGATATCTGCACCCCGCTTGCGGAGCAGCTTGCCGAGCTGGCAAAATATTTCCTTCTAATCCTGAGTGCCCTGTACCTGGAGAAGTTTCTCATTACTTTGTCGGGATACATTTCATTCATGTGTCTGATACCCCTGGCCTGCGTCATTCTGGGTTTCGCTGTGATCAGGGGAAGAAGGGATTTTCTCAGGACAGCCTTAAAGATCGCCCTGATCGCGGTCATCATATTCCTGATCGTACCCGCGAGCGTGAAACTCTCCGACATGGTATACCGGACACAGGAGTCAAAGGTCAACGATACCATCGAGCAGTACAACGACCTTGAGATTGACGGAGATTCGGACACGGGCCTGATCGGCGAGCTTTCTTCCATCACTTCGGGCACGATCGACAAGATTACTTCTTTCATGGATAATATGCTCGAATCCCTGGCCGTGATGATCGTGACTGCCTGCGTGATCCCCCTGCTGGTATTCGCTTTTCTGATCTGGCTGGTGAGAGTCATCTTCTCGGCCAATGTCCTGGTCATGGACGCGAAAACTCTCGACGCCATCGCGAACAGGCTGCAGTAAGAAAAAGAGAAGGAGATGAAAGCCTCAGCGGAGCTGAAGACAGAGAAGAGAGACAGGCATCTGAACCGGGCCAACTGAACCAGGATATCTGAACAAGGGTATTGCGCGTATAAACCACGCAATACCTTTTTTAGTGATGCTCAGGAAAGCAGGCGGAAACAAAAACATCTGGTTACATTTGTCGACGAATATCTGAAATGCATTGCAGGATAGTAGGAAAAAATGGTATTCTTTTTATGGACTTTTGACTTGCAACACAGATCATGGAGCATTGTGGTATTACAGGATGCCCGGAACAGGGCATGTCCGGCTGACATTTGCGTTTGTGAAAAGGAGACATGATCGCGGACAAAACTTCTGAAGTTTGTGGCACAAGGCCATGGGACAGAAACTTGAATCTGCGGCATTTGGAGGTAGGCCTTATGAGCGACATAATAACGTTTGTGGATTCGATTGCCGAATGCTATGAGAGATTATTTCCCAATATAGAGGAGGATCAGCAACTCCCTTCCAGAAGAGTTTTACTGGATGTGTGCCGTGTTTTGCTCAATGTCAGCTGTATGCGCGAGGAGGGAAGATTCCCTACTTTCAGGGTATGTTTTGTCAGGCCTGATTCGGAATATCTGGAAGCATATATTTACGCTCATCCCATGTTGTTCAAAAAGCCTATTGAATTCAATTCCAGAGAGATGCATAAGCTTGCCCCCGCTCTGAATGCCGATATGAGTTACCTCATGCTGGATATCAGAAGAAGACCCTTTAAGGCAATCGGGATTCTGGCCGCCTACACAACCTGGGAAAAAATCGTCACGAGGGAGGTGACGAGCGGCAGCCGCATGCCCAGGGTACCCAATCTTCTCGTGAGCGGTCCCGGAGAATTGAAGGCCTGTTTCGGAGAGTCCACTTTTGTCAGCTACTGCGCCGGCAGGAGCGTTTTCTTCCGAACGGACACTTTTACCGATACTCTGGTGGCGGAGCAGCTTAAGAAAGATGCAACTGTTTCCGAGAGGGACCGGCTGGATCTGCTGTACAGGATTCTGTGGCTTATGAGCAAGTATTCCCACGGAGGTGCTGTTCTGATCGTTCCTTCCGCCTCCTCATGTTCAAAGTTCGTTGATGTGAAATACCCGATGCCGGCTCACTTTCTGTTCGGCGATGAAAAAGGCGGGGAAAGCCTGTCCCCCCATGTACGGGATAAGGAGATCATCACCTATGCCGACATGATCGCAAAGCTCACATCGGTGGACGGCTCCGTGCTCCTTACCAAACACTTAGACCTGATCGGCTTCGGCGTGGAGACTCTTACAGATAAGATGGAGAGCCGGATTCCGGCTATGAGTTTTATTGAATATGACAATACTGAAAACAAATTCAAGAAGTTCAAGGACAACGGGATGCGGCACAGAGCAGCGTACCGCTTCTGTAATGTGGTAGAGGAAAGCGTTGCGTTCGTGATTTCCCAGGACGGATCGATCGAGGCGTGCACAAAGCACGGCGGGAAGGTCGTTGTTTACGATAACATCGCTCTGCCAATGATGTGAGGACTTGTCATGCCTGCAAAGAAATACAGCATAATTTATGAAGACTTGAAAAGAAAAATTGAGGCAGGTGTCTATAAACCCCAGTCCTGTCTCCCGACTGAATATGCCCTGGTGGATATGTATAAATGTTCCAGGAACACGATCCGCAGGGCAGTGAAAGAACTCTCGGGAATCGGATATGTACAGAGCATTCACGGCAAAGGTGTCGTCGTGATCTACCGCAAGGGCGGATGGTCGGATTTTTCAATCGGCGTGATCGAGAGCCTCAAGGAAGCGGCGCTGAGAAACAACCTGGAGTATCACACAAAAGTCCTGGTTCTTACAGAGTTTGTGATCGACGAGCGGCTGCATGAGAGGCTGGGATTTGCGGTAGGAGCGGAGGTCTTCTTCCTGCAGCGCGTGCGCTATATCAATAACACTCCCGTGATCATGGACAACAACTGGTTTCTCAAATCCGTGGTCCCCGGACTCAACAGGGAAATTGCGGCAGATTCCGTCTATTACTATATGGAAAATGTCCTTGGGGAGACGATCGTGACAGCCAGGCGCCTGATGACGGTCGAGAAGGCGACGGAAATGGACCGCAAATATCTGGATCTGGGAGATTATGACTGTCTGGCCGTGGTCTCTTCCAACACCTTTAACGCGGACGGAGTTATGTTTGAGTACACAGAGTCCAGACACAGACCGGATCGCTTTGCGTTCTCGACAGTGGCAGTCAGGCGCAAGGCCTGATTTCTCAGACCGGTGTACAGGGCATTGGCACAATGACAGGGAGGACAGGTCATAGCTGCGGATGATAATTAAATATTGACAGATGATATTGAGACATTTAACAGTTGATCATTGATCATTTGACCTGCGGGACGTAAGACATCAGGAGCTTGCTTCCCGTTTTTTTTATAATCCGGTTGTGTGTCCGCATATGCTCGCAAATGTCCGCAAGACGGTATGCGGGCATACCTGTCTTTGCAGCTGCTTTCCCCGCTGCTTTAACCACATCTGACCGGCAAATTTGTCTGAACAAGTACCTTATAAACGGTTGACATATTTGTTTGAACAATATACAATATGACTATAGAAATTGTTCAAACAAATCGATGCATCGGGACAATGAACATTTTGTTAAGAGATGGGATCCGGAGAGATCAGTCGATCCGGAGCTGTCGCTGAAGGCTGACCATTGAATGCGCAGAAATGTCAGCCTGGCAATGAAAAGCGGGAGTTTAACAGAAATCTTACATGATGGAGGTTGTAATGGGAAAGTACACACAAGATTGTAAGGAACTTCTGGAGTATGTGGGCGGAAAGTCGAATGTAGCAGCTGTTGCCCACTGCATGACCAGAATGCGTTTTGTTCTCAATGACCCGGGCAAGGCGGATATCAAGAAGATTGAGGCCATGAAGGTGGTCAAGGGAACTTTCACCCAGTCGGGTCAGTTCCAGGTTATCATCGGAAATACCGTCAATGAGTTTTACAATGATTTTACTGAGGTCTCCGGTATTTCCGGCGTGTCCAAGGATGCGGTCAAACAGGCCTCCAAGCAGAATCAGAATCCGCTGCAGCGTCTGGCGACAGTCCTGGCGGAAATCTTTACCCCTCTGCTGCCCGCCATCATTACCGGCGGTCTGATCCTGGGCTTCAGAAACTGTATCGACAGTCTTTATGTCTTTCAGGGCGGGCACACGCTTGTCGAGCTGTCCCAGTTCTGGGCGGGCGTCGATCACTTCCTGTGGCTGATCGGTGAAGCAGTCTTCCACGTCGGTATTCCGGTCGGTATTTGCTGGTCCATCACCAAAAAGATGGGCACCACCGAAATGCTGGGTCTGATCCTGGGTCTCACCCTTGTTTCCGGCCAGCTCCTGAACGCCTATGCAGTGGCGACCACTGCAGCAGCGGATATCCCCAAGTGGAACTTCGGTTTCGCCCAGGTCAACATGATCGGTTACCAGGCACAGGTCATCCCTGCTATGCTGGCAGCTTTCACTCTGGTCTATCTGGAGAAATTCTTCCGTAAAATTATACCTTCGGTGATCTCGATGATCTTTGTGCCCTTCTTCAGCCTGACGCTCTCCGTCATGGCGGCCCACTTCATCCTGGGTCCCATCGGCTGGAAGATCGGTTCCATCATTTCCTCTGTTGTCTACGCAGGAATCACAGGACCCGCCAAGGTTCTCTTTGCCGCGATTTTCGGTTTCGTCTACGCGCCGCTGGTAATCACCGGTCTTCATCATATGACCAACGCCATCGACCTGCAGCTCATTGCTGACTTCGGCGGCACCATGCTGTGGCCCATGATCGCTCTTTCCAACATCGCACAGGGCAGTGCTGTTCTGGGCATGATCTTCCTGCAGAAGAAGAATGCAGAGATGCAGGAAGTCAACGTTCCGTCCTGCATTTCCTGTTACCTGGGTGTCACAGAGCCCGCTATCTTCGGTATCAACCTCAAGTACATATTCCCCTTCGTCTGCGGTATGACAGGTTCCGCCATCGCGGGTATGTTCTCCGTACTGACCGGCTGCATGTCCTCCAGTATCGGTGTCGGCGGTCTGCCCGGCATCCTGTCCATCAAGCCTCAGTTCTGGGGATTCTATGCGATCGCCATGCTGATCGCCGTGGGTGTTCCCTTTATTCTGACCACAGTCCTGGGCAAGGCACGCGGCATTGACAAAGAGGCGGTTGCTCTGGCGGCAGAGGCTGCGGCTGCAGAAGAAATGGCCAGTGCAGAGCTTGAGACTGTCAGCGGCCCCGTCGAAATGGGTGCCTTCCTCTCCGGAAAAACTGTTGATATCCACGAAGTTCCCGATCAGGTCTTTGCTTCCGGCGCCCTCGGAGAAGGAATTGCCATCGAACCTACGGACAATGTGCTCGTTTCTCCCGCTGACGCGGTCGTCACGACCACCATGCCGGCTTCCAACCACGCAGTCGGCCTCCGCATTGCCAACGGAGCCGAGATCCTGCTCCACGTCGGCCTCGACACTGTCAGCATGAACGGCGACGGATTCACCTGCCATGTAAAGGAAGGCCAGGTCGTCCGCAAAGGTGACAAGCTGATCACGTTCGACAGAGACAAGATCAAAGCCGCCGGTCATCCCCTGGTCACCATGATGGTTGTGACCGAGGACAACGGAAATGAGAAGCTCTCATTTGAAAACGGCAAGGCTGTGACTGCCGGAGATACCAAAATCGCTACAATCGGTTAAGCTTTCCCGCTGCCCTTCCGCTGCGGGCATCACAGCCCGCGGCAGGAAGAGCCTGCAGGACAAGACCGTTTTGTCAAATTTAGAATTTGTCAAATTTAAAAGATAGAAGAAACTTTAAAATGCTTCAAGAGGGGAAGAAGATGAGCGATTTCAGAAACAGTACCGTCTATCAGATTTATGTAAAATCTTTCTGTGATTCAAACGGAGATGGAATCGGGGACATCAACGGAATCCGGCAGAAACTGGACTATCTGCAGGATCTGGGAATCGATTATCTCTGGATCACACCTTTTTTCAGATCCCCTATGAATGATAACGGCTATGATGTTGCCGATTATCTTGATATCAATCCCATATTCGGCACGATGGAGGATGTTGAAGCTCTGATCCGGGAAGCCGGAGAGCACAATATCCGTCTCATGTTTGACATGGTTTTCAACCACACCTCGACCAGCCACGAGTGGTTTCAGAAAGCCCTGACCGGCGATCCCAAATATATGAATTACTATATTTTCAGGGATCCGGTAGACGGTCACGCGCCTACAAACTGGGTCTCCAAATTCGGAGGAAATGCCTGGGAGTACGTCCCTTCGCTGGGCAAATACTACCTGCATCTCTTCGATGTCTCCCAGGCCGATCTCAACTGGGAGAACCCCGAGGTCCGCGAGGAACTCAAAAATGTCATCCGTTTCTGGAAATCAAAGGGAGTGGCGGGATTCCGCTTTGACGTGGTCAACCTGATCTCCAAACCGGATGTTCTGGAGGACGATTTCCAGGGCGACGGACGCCGTTTTTATACGGACGGTCCCCGCATCCATCAGCACCTGCAGGAGCTCGTGGGCGACACCGGCATCGCGGATTTCATGACCGTCGGCGAAATGTCCTCCACATCCCTCGACAACTGCCTGCGCTATGCCAACCCGGATGAAAAAGAACTGAAAATGGTCTTCAGTTTCCACCACCTCAAGGTGGATTACAAAAACGGTGAAAAATGGGCCCTGATGGATCCTGATTTCAACGAGCTGCGCCGTCTCTTTGTCAAATGGCAGGAGGGTATGCAGGACGGGAACGCCTGGAATGCTGTGTTCTGGTGCAACCACGACCAGCCGCGCGCCGTCTCCCGCTTCGGTGACGACAAGAAGTACTGGAAGGAGTCCGCGAAAATGCTGGCCTCCCTCATTCACCTGATGCGCGGTACCCCCTATATTTACGAGGGTGAGGAGCTGGGCATCACCAACCCCGGCTATACGGATATCTCCCAGTACCAGGACGTCGAGAGCACCAATTATTACCGCATCCTCATGGAAGAGGAAGGCAGGAGCAGGGAGGAAGCGCTGGAGATCATCGGCGCCCGCAGCCGCGACAACGGCCGCACACCCATGCAGTGGGACGGCAGCGAAAATGCCGGCTTCACGGACGGGACCCCCTGGCTTGGCATTCCCGCAAACCACTCCTACATCAATGTGGAAGACGAACAGAAGGATCCCGATTCGATCCTGAATTATTACAAAAAACTGGTCGCGCTCCGCAAAGAGTATGAGATCATCGCGGACGGTGAGATCCGTTTTACCGATGCAGGAAACGAGAACATCATCTCCTATGACAGAATGCTGGACGGGCAGAAGCTCAGCGTTTTCTGTAACCTTCGCGGGACAGAACAGGCTCTGGCACCGACATTTGAAGCCCCCGGCGGCAGGATCCTCATAGGCAACTATGCAGATGACGGAACATCGGGACAGGCGGTCCGGATTGAAACCCTAAGACCTTACGAGACCGTTGCTGTGCTCTGGTAAAACTGAATACCTCTTTCTAAAGGCAATTGCAGGGGACGGGACCGCCCGGTTCATTAAATGAAATGAATCGGCGGTGCCCGTTTCCTGTTTTTTTTCCGGAGTCCGGCCCTGTCTGTCTGTGTTTCCGGCATGACCGCACCCGCGACAGCTCTGAAACAGATGAGGATTGATTTGGAGGCGGAGCGTGCTTTATAATCGGAGTTGTCAGGCAATATGTGCAAAATGAGCGGGACCCAAGGGGTGCAGCTCTGTAACAGTACGGGAGACGAGAAGCTTAAATTGCTTTAATCATACACAGTTAGTGCCACACAGCCTTGGAGATGAAGAATGAAAATTCCCGGAGCAGAGAAAATAAAAGAAAGGCTTCCTGCCACAAACGGTAAAAAAACCGGCGGCAAAAAAAGAAAGTCCGGAAAAAAGAAAGCCAGGAGAGAAGAGAGAATAGGCATGTCGGGAGTAGTCTATAAATATACTTTCCGAGAAAAAATAATGTATATGGTCGATGCCTGGCTCTCCAGGGGGACGCTTTCCACAATCATTTTCCTGCTGGCGGTTACGGGCGCGCTTGGCTTTGTCATAGGCATTCTGGTGATGCACTTCGGGGGAGTAGACGTCTCTCTCAGGAGATCCCTGTGGGATACTTTCAACCACATCATTGATCCGGGAGTCCTGTCAGGGGACAGCGGGAGTCCGCTGTTTATTGTGCTGATGCTGCTGGCAACGGTGATCGGCCTGCTCTTTCTCGCTATGCTGATCGGTCTCATTAATGACGGCATTCAAAGGAGGGTCGCAAACCTGTCCAAAGGACTGGAGCCGGTCATTGAACAGAACCACATTGTCATTCTCGGCTTCAACGAGTCCACTTTTATCATACTGGGGGAACTGATCGAGGCCTGCCGGAACCAGAAAAACAGAAGAAATGTCGCTGTTGTCATGGATGAACTCCCCAAAACGGAAATGGAGGACCGGATCCGCATAGAATTTCCCAAGACCGGGAATCTGAAGGTCGTCTGCCGGAGCGGCTCTATCATCAACAGTACAGACCTGCACCGCTGCTCTATTTTGTCATGTAAGTCCATTATTATCGCTGCCCACGAGGACTACGAGACGATCAAAGGCATTCTTGCCTGCACCCGGATCCTGGAGCATGCGGAAGAATCCGGCACCTATATCACATCCGTCATTTATGGAAAAGAAAATGAACACGCTGCGAAAATCGCCGGCAATGATACCAGCGGAGAAGAGGAAGTTTTCTCTGTCAAAAATGACCGTCTGGAGCTCCTGATGATGGAAAAGACGATTTCCAAGATCATGACGCACACCTGCCGCCAGAACGGCCTGTCCAGAGTGTTTATAGAGCTCTTTAATTTTACGGACAATGAGTTCTATGTGGCAAGTCCGGAGATGGACCCCGGCCTCTACAAAAAAGCTGTCGGCAAGAGCATCCGTCAGATCAACCGTTTTATCGGAGACGCGATCGCGGTCGGGATCATACAGGAGGATGGTCATCCCCTGATCGCAGATCCCAATACAGTGGTATTGAAGAAGGGAAGCCGTCTGATCCTGCTCCAGAACGATGATGAACCGGTGACCCTGATCAAGGAGAGAACCACCCGGTTTACTCCGCCATCAGCCACTTATGAGGCAGAGGCTTCCAGGATCCTGATCTTCGGAAGCAATGAGAAGCTTCCCCTTGTTCTGCGCGAAATGTGCGAATACCTCAAGCCCGGGTCAATTATTTTCCTGGCGGAGGACCCCGAAGAACTGAGCCGGCATATTGATGACGAGATCATCGAGGAGATGATTGAGAAAGACATCGACGCGGCTGTAAAAATACAGAGACTGGATCCTGTGAACGAAAAAATGCCGGTGCCCGGAAACAATGACAGGGTTGCTGACGTTCATCAATATGTCTACGAGATGCTGGACGAATGCCGGCCCGGGTATGTCCTGATCCTTGTTCCTGATTCCATGAGCGATGACCTGGCCGATGAGCAGGCTCTGAAGATGCTGCTCTACTGCAAAAATTATAAAGAGAAGAACCCGGACGCCGATTTCGGGATTACCTGTGAAATGAGAAGTATTGCCAATCAGCAGCTTGCACAGGATTCCATGGCAAGCGATTTTGTGATCAGCCGCAATATCGCCTCGCTCATGATGTCCCAGATCGCTGAGACCAGAGAACTCGGAGAGGTATTTGAACTGCTTTTGAGCAGCGAAGGGTTCGAAGTCTATATAAAACCCGCAAAGTATTACTTCTCCACTGAGCAGGGCAAGGCGATCGACTTTTATTCCGTTCAGGATGCGGTGGCGGAAAAGGGAGAGATTTTCCTGGGTTACAAGAAAGGTACACAGGATGGGAATGAAATTATCATGAACCCGGTCAAGCTGAAAGACGGAAAGAAGACCAGCATGGTCTTCTCGGACGAGGACCTGCTCCTGGTGCTGGCGGAGGAGATGGAGATTCGGAAATAGAATTCAAGACCCTCTCACGTATCCCGCGGCTACATGTATCCAACGACAACATGTATCCCGCGGCTATATGTACCCCTCGACTTTCTGAAGTCACGGGTATTGCGCGATGAAGAAGCAATGAAGAATAAACATGTCATTGCAAAGGAATGACAGGAGGAAATATGCAGCACAGAAAAATCTTTGGAAATCGTGTGATTTCTGTTTTGCTTCAATGTACGATTCTGCTGACAACGCTCTGCGCATGCGGTTCAGGACAGGCTCCGGTGCAGAAACAGCAGGAAGCAGGAACAGAGGA
>JAUNEM010000039.1:18377-18468 GCA_030525515.1 Eubacteriales bacterium | reverse complement strand
ACAGGACAGCCTTGAGAGGTTTCCCCACATTGGTCCGCGCAGGAGAAAGTGCAGGAAGGCCGTTGTTTCCCGAAGCCGTATTGCGGGACTT
>JAUNEM010000039.1:17186-18367 GCA_030525515.1 Eubacteriales bacterium | reverse complement strand
GGTTCCACATTACAGGCCTTTGCGGCAGGCTCCATATTACAGGTCTTGGCGGCGGGTTCCTCCGCAGCCGCCATGATCAGGCGCGCGGCCTCCTGTTCCGTCAGCATCAGACGCAAGGCATCCTTATCTGACATCAGCATCAGACGCATAGCTTCCTGCTCCGTCAGCAGCCTTGTATGGCGGAAGCCCTTTGTGCGGTAGATGTGGGCAAACATCTGCAGGGAATAAATCCTGATGATGCCCGGAAAAACCTGCCGGATGATCTGTGCGTCCGTACTGCTGTGGATCCGGCAGCATTTTTTGGCGCGGATCATAGCGAGCCAGAGATCCAGATCAGCTCCGCTGTCGTTTTTGATGACTTCGGGTTCTCTGGAACCGGAAGGGAAAACAGTATCCATCACCGTGATCCATCGTATGCCGCGGAACCGGTCCGGGAAGCCAGGGATCGGGACCAGCTCCGGACGGCAGATCTGCAGATGGAGTCTCTCTCCTTCCGCGGTCAGCCTGTATCCCCTGTCGTAGTCCGCGATTACGTTTCTGTCCCTTCCGTTTTCTGCGCAAGAAAAACCGCAGCTTTGAGCATGCTTCCCTGCATTGTAGAGGTCCGGGATCAGACGTTTCCCGCACCTTCCGCAAAACCATTTATTGAACTTGTCAGAGCGCATGAGAAAATATCTGTCCACGTAATCACCTCCTTCTTCGCTTCTGCAAAGGACTGAGCCTGACAAAGTGTTGAGCCGGAAAAATAACCGCGCCCGATAAAGTCTTGGACCCGGAAAAGAACTGTGTCCGAGAAAGAACCGGGCCGGGTAAAAGTTTCAGCCCGTTTTCCGGGCAGTGCATAATATATATTCTCGTAAAATATCCATCAGGAGTTACTTTCCGTATGTTTTTTGACCCTGTTCCTGTCTTCATTGTGCCGGTGTTCGCGCTTTGTTATAATGACATAAATCTTATCGGAAAAATGAGAATTTGTGACAATGAGAAAAGGAGACGGATCCGCCATGATCAAAGCAATTTTTATGGATTATACAGGGACTATGGTTCAGGAGGATGAACCCTATACCAGAGAACTGGTCAGATACTTCGCGACCCACAGCAATCTGAAGGATCCGGGAGAAATCCTCAGAGTCGTCTGGGCGCAGATCAAGGAAATAGAGGCCGGAAGCAGCGGGGATTCC
>JAUNEM010000039.1:0-17086 GCA_030525515.1 Eubacteriales bacterium | reverse complement strand
CGGGGATTCCATCACGTCAGATATTGAGCCGGCCAAACGCCTGGGCATCACCCCGATTTACATTTCCCGCAAAGAGCCCGTATCTATTGACGGCGTGCGGGTGATCAGGTCCCTGGATGAGCTTTGAGACAGGGCAGGCGGTTTGGGCCGATGATTACATACCGAATATCAGCTGGACAAGCGCCAGCAAAACAACCCATGCCGTAAAGACCACGACGCTCCAGATGACTTTCATCACGGTCCTTAAAACCTGATTGCTGCTCCGCAGTCCCTTCAGTCCGGAATACAGCCCTGTCCATTCTGTACAGAGATCGACAACGGACAGAGACGCGATGGTAAAGAAGATAGAGTCGGTGATTCCTCCAAGATTCGCGGCAGCATACAGGATGAAAAGATATCCGCATACAGCTGTGATCATATGAAGGATGTTTTTACTGCGGAATCCGGGAGGCGGAAAAATGCCGTGCTTTATGCGGCGTTTTGGAACCCCCTGACGGAAATCTGCTCCGGAATATCCGGGAGCCTCGTCAGGGTGGTTTTCTGCCGGGAGACTTTCTGCGAGGTGGCTTTCTGCGGAGAGGTTTTCTCCGGCAGGGTCTGCGGCGGGGATCTCTGCGGAATCAGGCAGCATCGTTCCGGTTCCGGAGATCAGGACGGAATTCCCGCAGTACTCACATTCCGCAGCAGTCTGGCCGGCGCGAATCTTCAGATTAGCCCCGCAATAGGGACAGACAGTCTTTTCGATTTTCACAAATTCTAACCTCCCATTGATCGCAGGGGAAACCCGCTGCCTGCAGGCGGTAGAAGGGGGCTTCTACAGTATTATTATCCATATCCATTATCCATATCCGATATGGGCTTGCTTGAGGCGGGTAAACTGCGCAGGAAATGCGGGCTGATTCAGGACCCGCCCGCATTTCATTTCCCGGGCGCATGAGGAGCATGGTTCCCGGGTTTTTCGCCGGGGTTCTGCAAACACGTTTATCTGTGCCCGCGCGGAGCAGGGCTCAGCCTTGTGTGGACGCGTTGTCTGCATAGATCCGGTGGAAGTAGCGCACGAGCCGGTCTGTGGCGCGGCTCGTCCGGATATATTTGAACCATGTAAAGCTGGGGACAGCATCTTTGTCTTCCGTGATCACAACAGTATCCCCGTCATTGAGTCTTGTGTAAGCCGGGAGCTGCGTCGAATTGCCGTTCAGCTGGGCGTATTTGAAATGAAGCCCCAGGTCCGTGTGGACATGGAAGGCAAAATCGAGCACGGTCGCGCCCTGGTCAATGAGCATGGCAGCGCCGTCGGCACAGAAGACCTTGATCCTGGGCCTGTATGTATCGCGGGGATCGATCTCATTGACAACACCGGGGAAAAACACACGGTTGTCCAGAATGTTGCCGTACACGTAGCGGTCAAATTCGTCTTTGGTGCGGACGAAGAGACGGTACATGTTGTCCATCTCGTCGGCAAGCAGAAAGTATGCGGCATCTTTGTGAGTCGTGCGCCTGTAATCCACGATGCTGAGTCCCTGTCCGGAGAGCGCAAGATCATAATATTTGAAAAAAAGATCGTGGGGGCGGACAGGTGTGCCCTCTTCCTCGAGGTCGTTGGATACGATCAGGAAGAGGTCGTGGAAAGCGAAGTCCTGCTTTTTCAGGAGGTCGCGCATGTCTTTCAGATTCTGCGTCCCGGACGTCGCCTGGCGGTAGAGACTGATCATTGTCCGGTCCTGATGCCAGAACCTTATGATATGGCGGTGATAAGGATCGAGTTCTTTCGCGCAGTTATTGCGAAGGGGATCAAAGACTTTCTCAAACACATTGAGGGATTTTCCGGTCGACATCCGGTTTTCCATGGAAATCTTCTCAATGGCTTTCTCCATCTGGGCGAGATGGACGGGGTGTTCGATCCGGAAACAGAGTTCCTCCAGGACATCCACAAAATAAAAGGCATTTGCCTGTATTGCCATGGGGATCAGAATCTCACGCGTGTGTTCCGCCTTGGGGATTCTCTTCTCTTCCTTTACCCCTGAGATCGTCATCAGGTTATCGACCCGGTCGGCAATCTTGACATACAGGGCACGGATATTCATCTTGTCCTGGAGCCTGGCATCCGAAAGGGTGTCGATCTTTTTTTTGCTGGGTTTTTCGCCGGTAAAGTCGCGGTCGCTGAGGGAGGTCACCGCATCCACGATCTTTGCTATATCGTCTCCGAACACCTCCCGGATTTCGGAAAGAGATACATCGCAGTCCTCGACGATATCGTGGAGCAGGACTGCGATCAGGAGCTCACTGTCAAAGCCGTGCTGGGCAAGAAAGCGGGCGGCGCGAAGGGGATGGTGGATATAAGGTTCCCCGGAGCCCCTCTTCATGCCTTCATGCTTCCGGGCGGCATACTGATATGCGCGCCGGATTCCTTCCCGGTCCCCGTCAGGATGGACGGAGGTATAGATGTTCATGACTTCATTGTAGCTGACATCCCATCGATAGCTGACGTTCCGGTTGTATCTGTAATCTCTGTTGTAGGCCATCATGACACCTCACAGCTTCTTTCATTGTTTATTCTTCATCGCGCAATACCCGTGACTTCAGCCGCAGGATACGCGCGCAAAAAGGGAAACCCGCATGCGGGGCACAGGACTCCGCGAGCGGGTCTTGAATCTTTATCCGATGATCACGGCTGCCTGGAAACGATCCGGACAATCAGCGTTCGTCTTATCACGGATGCTTGTGAAATCCGGACAATCAATCCTCTGTTTCCGCGGAGGCTTTGATTGCGTGGTACCAGGTATCGTCATCTTCTTCGGAAATTTTAGCATAGCGGAAGGCATTTCTCGACAGATTTCTGCGGACAGCCCTCTCAAGGACCGAGCGGACGACCGCGCGCTTCTGGTCCTGGGAGAAGGCATTGCGCGCGTCGTCGTTCTCAATATAGAGAGTACGGATGACCCGAAGGATCTCATCGATCTCTGCGTCTACGATCACAGAGGGGTAATTGAGCAGGAGCGCGTGCTGGATATCCTCGGCGGACATGGTGATGCGGTGGCGGCTGGTGCCGAAAAACTGGATGACAGGCATCCTCTCCCGGCCCTTTGAGACAGAATTGATGGTCGCAATTCCGCCCACGTACTGGTCCTTGTTGCTGTCCACCCTGTGCAGAATGGCGAGGGCGCGGTCAGTACCCGCGTGCCTCAGGTTCAGGAAAGCGTGTTCCTGAGATAACTCGAAGCTGCCGTAGTAGGCCCGGCTGGAATGTGTGTTTTCAATCTCATTGAGGACTTCCTCCGGAGATGTGGAGGAGCGGAAGACCCTCATCATCCTGTCCGCCTCTTCCCGGGCCTGGATTCCCAGGACAGCCGCGCAGCTGTAGCGGATGCCTCCCACGGAAGCGGGATCCTCGTAAATATACAGGATACCGTACATGAGGGCCATGGCGGGGGACAGTGTGTCCCGCCCCTTGAACTTGGATGTGTCCATGTAGTAGGTGTAATAAGGTCCGCAGTACTTTCCGTAGACTTCACGCAGGGACTGGCTGGCGGAATCCTGCGCGGCCTGACTCCTCTGTGAGGATACCGTTGTGTGGGTGGTGGTAGTGAGGAAATCATCGATGTTGATTCCGTACAGCTTCCTGAGCTCCACGAGGAAGGTGGCCTGCGGAGCCCGCCTGCCGGAGCAGTAGTCATTCATCGTCGCGGGGGCGATCCCCAGCTGGTCCGCCAGCTTTCTCTGAGTCAGTCCGTTCTCTCTGATCAACGTCCTGAGATTGGTGGAAATGATGGAACATACTTCCCGGTTGGCTTCAGTCGACATAGGCATGGTTTGCATAGTGGATCCCCCTTTCATTAAGATGCCCGCAGCAAAGCAGGGCCGGACTCAACCGGTTTTCTGCGGGTTATAGCGATTCGGAAAACGTTTTTTGGTGTTACCATATAATAACATATGAAACCCCTTTGTGTTGAGAGAATAATCGGAAAAAATTCGGAATTTTCGGATGTTTTGGTTCGGAATCGCCTGAATTGGAAGTTTTTATGATATGAATGCGGGAGAAAGAAAGATGAAGTGATCAATATATCGAATTTGTCCTGTGCTTTTATTCTTCATCGCGCAATACCCGTGATTTCAGATGTGGGATACGCGGGCAAAAGTCTTCGACGGAAACTCGCTTCTTCGTGGGTACAATCCCGCGATGAAGAATAAACGCTCCGACACACCGAAGGTGTGTTGGATGCAGCACGCGTGCGGTGAGGAAGATGATGCCCTTACGGGCATCCCGCAGGCGTGATCCCATGCTTCGTATGGGCGCAAGACTCGCGGGCGAGTCTTGAAATAATTCTCGCAAAAATGATCCAGACAGTTACAGCAGAATATTATTTTATCAAAAAAAGTGAAAAATCGCGCCGATGCGTCGATTTTTCACTTTGTTTTTTTGCCGCGAGGCACAGGCTGAAGAACGTCGTATCTTTTCTTCTGCCAGGGCTGATCGGGTGCGCTTTACTCTCCCTGTCTGCCTCTAAGCTATTGACGGATTGCCTGTTCAGAGGTGCTTTCGGCCGCTGCTGCCGTTTGTCCGGGTGTTGTGCCGGACTCTTCATCCGCAAGTTCGATCCGCACTTCATAGGAACCGTCCAGTGCCGCGATTTCTTCCAGCGGGCAGGTGATCACGCCGATGTTAACCTGATACCCATACTGTTCCGAGACATCCTCGTCTTCAAAGAGGATGGTGAAATAGGGTGCGTCTATGGCGTAGTCAATATCTCCGTTCAGCCAGCCGTAGTGGACGTCATCTTCATTGTAGGGAAGGTCCTCAGTCACACCGCAGAAGTCGTGGGAATAGCGGTTTACCTGCTGTGTCAAGGGAAGCTTTTCGATCAGCGCTTTTGCTGTCTCGGAATCGTTCAGAACTCCGGGGATCAGGGTATCTCCGAAATACATGTTGATCTTTGTCCCGCCCTCCATGGGAACACGGGTCGGCATGGATTTATCCTCCGTCTGCATATCAGCCCCGTCTCTGGCCACTTTTTTGTTTTGTTCAGTCTGCACTGCGGAGGCGGAAGTTGTCTGAGAAGAAGATTCCGGGTCTGTGCTTTCCGCGCTTTGCTTCTGAGTATCGGACGAGGCCGGCTGCTGTGAAGAACCTGAGCAGGCGGCAAGAGACAGGCAGAGCGCTGCCGCCAGGAAAAACGAGATTGCTGTTTTTTTCATTGTCTGAATCCTCTCTTTCATTTGGATTATGATTTATGTTTGGTCTTCATTTCAAAAAAATAATTTGCGTGGCTGCTTCCTCATGTGCGGGCGCTGGGAAAATGTCCGCAAATGCTCGAGCAGGGTCGGCATTTGCGTCCGATTTCCTCGCTGCTTTAATCATACGTTTGTCATTTGAGAAATGTCTAATACCTATATTGCATATCTTATTATTCTTTTTTAGAATAACTATGGAGGTGCATTTATGGAGATTCGGGTGCTGAGATATTTTCTTGAAATGGCGAGGGAAGGAAATATGACCAGGGCTGCGGAGAGGCTGTTTATCTCCCAACCGACCATGTCCAAGCAGTTGAAATATCTGGAAAAAGAACTGGGGACAAAACTATTCATCCGGTCCAACTACAGTATCCGGCTGACGCAGGCCGGAATGCTGCTCAGGGAGCGCGCGGAGGACATCCTGTCCCTGGTGGATAAAACAGAAGCGGAGTTCAAATCTCTGGAAGAAGCAGATGGCGGGGAAATCTATGTTGGAGCTCCTGAATCGGCTTCCATGGGACTCTTTGCGGAGGCTGTCCGCAGGCTTCAGCAGAACCATCCCGGAATCCGCTGCGACATTTACAGCGGCAACATGCAGGATGTCTGCGAGAAGCTTGACAAGGGGATTCTGGATTTTGGCATCGTAATGAATTATGTCGATCTGACAAAGTATCATTATCTGCCCATGCCGACGGAGGATATCTGGGGGGTGATCCTGCGCAGGGACGACCCGCTGGCAGCGAAGAAAACATTTACTGTTGAGGAGATCCGCAACCTGCCCCTGATCTGTTCCCGGCAGTGGGCAGACCATGAATTCCCCCAATGGTTTGGTACCGATAATAACGGTCTGAACATTATCGCAACCTATAACCTGCCCTACAATGGCGCGGTCATGGTGAAGGCAGGGATTGGATATGCTCTGATGCTGGACAGGTTGATTCACACGGGCGAAGAGAGCGACCTGGTTTTTCGTCCCATTGAGGGAGTGCCTCACGTCGAAATGTACGTCATCTGGCGCAGATATCAGACATTTACACCGATTGCGGAGCTGCTGCTGAAGGAACTGCAGGCCGGCTTTCAGAACTGAATAATGAAAAAACTACCAACTGTTAGGAGGACACAAAATGAAAGTAATGATTTTAAACGGAAGCCCCAGAAAGAACTGGAACACAGCCATGATGCTGAAGGAGGCGAAAAAAGGAGCAGAGTCGGTCGGCGCGGAGACTGAATACATTGATCTGTATGATCTCAATTTCACAGGCTGCAGGAGCTGCATGGCCTGCAAACGAAAAGGAGCCGAGAGATGCAAATGTTTCTGGAAAGATGACCTGTCCCCTGTCATCGACCGGATCTTTGCGGCGGATGCCCTGATCATCGGTTCCCCGATCTATCTGGGCGACATCACCAGCCAGGTTCACGCGCTGATTGAGAGACTCCACTTCTGCGCCCTGTCTTATGATGATTATTCAAACTATTTTAAGGGAAAAGTCAATGTCGGCATCATTCTGACCATGAACGCGCCTGTTTCCTTTTTTGAGAATGCGTATAAGGGAAAGGCGGAAGAAATGAAAAACATTTTTTCATCTCTCAACGGAAAAGTGGATCTTTATCCCTGCTGCGACACCCTGCAGGTAAAAGACTACAGCAGGTTCAACATGGCGGGTTTTGATGAAGCGCATAAAAAACAGATGCGTGAAACACAGTTCCCCAGGGATCTCGAAAGAGCATTCAGCATGGGAGCGGAATTGGGCAGGAATGCTGCATCTGCAGAAGAATAAAAATGAGCCTCTGATCCGGATCGGACACCTGAAGAAAAGCTTCGGGGATGTAACCCCCGTGAAGGATGTGAGCTGTGATATTTATCAAAGGGATGTGATTTCCATCATCGGTCCTTCCGGGACAGGGAAAAGCACCCTGCTGAATCTGATCAACCATCTGGAGACGGCGGTACTGTCGATCTGGAGGTGACTTACCCCGGGGAGGACAGGAATCCTCTCGAAGAGGGAGACGGACTTTCCCTTACACTGACGCGGCACGCCTGCAGCATGCTGGATTGGGAATATGAGGACGGCATCTGCCGGATCAAGGGCAGACTCGCTCAGACATGACGATGCCGGAGCGCCCAAAAAAAGAGCGCTCCAAAAAGAGCACCTCAAAAAGGCGCCCGGCAACCGGAGCACTCCAAAAACGGAGCAGATGATCTCCGCGTCCCCCGGCACCCTGCTCAGGATATAATTCCTCACAAAGGACATATCCTCAGCGGGAACATAGGCGCGGAGACGTTTGATCCGCCCCTTGAGCTCGATATATCCGGGTGTCAGGATCACTTTCCTCGCTCCTTTGTAGGAAAAGTAAACCGAAGTTTTTCCCGTCCCTGACTGTATAAAAGTGTCTTCCATGAGATACACTTCGTACGAGGAGTTCAAAAAGCGGGCAGCCAGTCCGAAGATCACGACCGAGATTACCAGGAAAACTGCTATACTGACCGCCACCGGCAGAAAGGCGGAAGGATCCCGTACCTGCATCGAAAAAACTCCTCCCAGGAGCAGCATCAGAACAGCGATCAGTATACAGGCCTTGAAGCCTAAACCCAGATTCTGCAGCTCATAGCTCTTCTCGGTCTCAGCTCTCCAGCTCCAGCTTCCATCGCTCTCACTGGTGACTCTATTGGTGTAGTTTCTGACTGAAAACACAGTGGATACCTCCAATTCCCGGTACAAGACCCGCATGCGAGTACTGCGCCCCGCATGCGGGTTTCCCTTTTTGCGCAATACTCATGACTGTTATCTGAAGTCACGGATTTTTGCTGTTAAAAGACCAGTTTATAGCTGCCGTCTCCTTTTCCCTCGATGGAGGATGAGAACAGAACCTTTGCCGCCTCGATCAGATAGGCGGTGTCCTTTGCGCCGGCCGTCTCGTAAGGCGAATGCATGGCAAGCTGGGGAAGGCCTATATCGACCGTGTTGAGGGCTACCTGACTCTGGGAAATATTGCCCAGTGTCGAGCCGCCGGGCATGTCGGACCGGTTTGTAAAGGTCTGGCAGGGGACGCCCGCCTGTCTGCAGATGGCCCGCATGACCGCCCCGGAGACCGCGTCGGTCGTGTACTTCTGATTTGCGCTGTACTTGATGACGATTCCTTTATTCAGATAGGGACGATTAGTGGGATCGGTCTTATCTGTATGATTGGGATGAACAGCGTGCGCATTGTCAGCGGATACAAGGAAGCTGGAGGCAATGCTCATGAGGTAGTCATCTTCTGTCCTGCCCATCGCCCTGTTGATTCGGCGGAGGGTATCCCGCAGGAAGGTTCCCGCCGCCCCCTGCTTTGTGGCTGAACCAACCTCTTCATTGTCAAATACGCAGTGGACTGCCACTGAGTTCCCGGGCGATGCCTGCAGAAAGCCCTTTAAGGAGGCAAAAGCACACTGAAGATCATCCAGACGGCCGCTGGCGATGAATTCTTTGTTCAGCCCCAGGCTGACAGCGGGCATGCGGTTGTAGAGGAAGAGATCTGTGTCAAGGATATCCTGCGCTGAAACACCTGCCTCAGAGGCGATGAGTTTCAGGAAGGAATCGGATTCTTCGCCCTTCTCACAGAAAAGCGGCAGCATGTCCGCCTGGGCGTTGAACTTGTATCCGTCATTTACCTGGCGGTT
This sequence comes from Eubacteriales bacterium, assembly GCA_030525515.1. Taxonomy (GTDB): domain Bacteria; phylum Bacillota; class Clostridia; order Lachnospirales; family Lachnospiraceae; genus CAG-791. Next base: position 8,199 of record JAUNEM010000039.1, on the reverse strand, counting down.
CATGTGGATGGCCAGGTTTGGAATGATCAGCAGATCGCGGTCAATATTCACAAGCTTTGTCTCGATGCCGTCAGGGGTTCGGACAATGACTCTCCCTGCCACAGAGAGGGGTCTGTCCAGCCAGGGAGCGCACAGCATGCCCCCGTATTTTTCGACATTGAGTTTCACGTACTGATTTTCGATGGTGATCTCGGCATTGGCCTTGATCTTAAAGACAGGGGAGTCACAATGACTGGCCATCATCTGGAAGCCTGTGTAATCTGCCTTGGGAATGCGGAAAGCAATGACTGCGGAATCATTTCTGGTGACATAGTATCCTCTGCCGGCAGCCAGGCTCCAGGGAGCCCCTTCGTATAGACGGATCATTCCGGCCTGCTCCAGGAGGTCACACATATTTCTGACTGCAAAAAAAGCGTTGGGGCTGTGGTCAAGAAATGAAAACAGCTCTCTGTTCACGTTATCAAAGTTCATTTTTCAACACCTTCTTTTTTCATAAACCTGTCGTCTGAGCGCACCCGGGACACACTGAGGGCTGCTTTATTCCAGGTCCGGACGTCGGAGCCTGCGGTCACAATGTTCCGGTCCACAGCTCTTCCATCTGCCTGATTGCGTCGGCGAACACTTCCAACGCCTCATCGATGGGCTTTGACGTGGACAGGTCCACACCCGCGATCTTCAGCAGGCTGACGGGATCCTGCGTGCAGCCGCTCTTCAGGAAGTCAAGATAGGGCTTCACTGCGCTTTCGCCCTGTTCCAGGATCCTGTGCGCGATCGCCACAGCCGCCGAGAAGCTGGTGGCATACTGGTAGACATAGAAGTTGTAGTAGAAGTGGGGAATCCTGCACCACTCGTAGGCAATCAGCGGATCTGAAACCATATCCGGTCCGAAATACTGTTTGTTCAGCTCCAGATATGTGTCACAAAGAGTCCCTGCCGTGAGGGGAGTCCCCGCCTCTGCCATCGCGTTGGTTTTGCGCTCGAACTCCTCGAACATGGTCTGACGGTAGACAGTCCCCTTGAAGCACTCCAGATAGTGATTGATCAGGTAAGCCTTCTCTTTTGAATCCTCTGCCCGGGACAGAAGGTACTCGAGAAGCAGGATTTCGTTGGTGGTGGAAGCGACTTCCGCCACGAAGATCCTGTACTGGGAATCCAGGTGGGACTGGGCGTGCTCGGAATACCAGGTGTGCATGGAATGTCCCATCTCATGGACAAGTGTGAAAACATCGTCCAGGGTATCCGTGTAGTTGAGCAGCATGTAGGGATGAACGCCGTAGACGCCGGAAGAATAGGCGCCCGACCGCTTGCCTTCATTCTCATAAACATCAATCCAGCGGTTTTCATAGGCCTGCCTGACGACAGAAAGATACTCTTCTCCCAGGGGGGCGAGAGCCTTGAGGGAAATCTCTTTGGCCTCCTCATAGGTGAATTTCCGGTCGTAATCGGCGACCATGGGCACATAGACGTCGTACATATGCAGCTGGTCCACGCCCAGCATCTTTTTGCGGAGCGAGACATAGCGGTGCATGTGGTCCATACCGCGGTGAATGCTGTCGATCAGCCCGTCGCAGACAGCGGGATCCACGTTGTTTGCCCCTACCGCCGCGGCAAAGGAGGAGGGGTATTTTCTTGCCCTGGAATAAAAAATCTGCTGCTTCACCTGACCGTCATACAGGGCCGCCCAGGTATTGGCGAACTCACTGTAGCGGGTATAGAATGTCTCGAACACCTCTTTGCGCAGCGTTCGGTCCGGGGACATCTGCAGGGGAACGAAACGCCCGTTGGAGATTACAGTCTCATGACCTTCGCTGTCAGTGACAGAGGGGAATTTCAGATCCGCGTTGGAGAGCATGCCGAAACTATTGGAGGGTGTCTGAGCCATCTCACCGGCAGAAGCCAGAAGCTGCTCCATCTCCTTGCTCAGGGTGTGCTCCTTCAGACGGCGGATCTCGCGGATCGTGACATCGTACTCCCCGATTTTCGGCTCTTCTTGATAGAAACGTGCCAGCACATCGTCCGGGATGGCAAGGATCTCGGGCTCGACAAATGCCAGGTCCTCACTGATCCTGACCGAAGCACTCTGTACCTTCAGATGCAGCTCCTGGTAATGGGAGTTGCCCGCGTCCTGGTCCTGGCGCATGAAGGCATAACCGCCCGCCCGGTCCAGCTTCAGAGAGCAGTCATCATACAGCTTCAGCGCCTGATAGAGGCAGCCCGCGCTTTCAGAGAGCCGTCCTTCGAACTCCCGGACCTTGCCCGCCAGTTCTTTTGCTTCCTGCAGATCCGCTTCCCAGAGCGCTTCGTCAGGGTAAATATCCTCCAGACGCCATGTCAGCTCTTCCTGCACCTCTTCTCTTTTGAGTAATTTGCCATTCATCTATATTTTTCCTCCTTTGACCCGGGCTTTTTGCGGCCTTCAGTCTTCTTCATTATTGTAATAAAATGAGCTGCCCGACCAGATTTTTTTTAAAAAATAAACTGCCCGGCGAATGTCGGCTCATAAAGATGATATATCCTCATTTTGACGGATGCAAGAAGGGACCGCATGAAGATATGTTATTGAGAAGATATGTTGTTACAAGTCACACCCGCATCCCGGCCGTTGTTGGCATCCTCCAATGTGCCTGCTATAATTAGCCGCATGGGCGCGCAATATGATTGCCGGACCAGGGCGGCTGTGATGATGTTTCCCTGTGATATCGGCAGGCTTCCTCTGTGGGAGACAGAGTCCTTTATGACTTCGGAACTTGTCAAAGACTTTTTCTACACTCATACGGCCAGGCTGAAGGGCACATCATCTGACCACCTGCTGTCTGAAGTTTTCGCGAACGCGGACAGATATTCTCTGGTACATCTGGCTCCCCGGCTGGCACGAATTCCTCTATATATGATCGGAGGTACGAAGGATTACTATGCGCCCCCGGCCCTAAACTGTGCGCCCTTAAAGGAAGCGATCGAAAAAGAATCCGGCAGCGGAGGCAGTCTCTTTTATCAGGAGTTTCCCGCCGGGCATTATGGCGCTGAGAGCCGCGGGGAAATCAGCCGCTCGATCCTGTCTTTTCTTACCAGGTACTACAGCTGAGCCGAAAATCCGAACAGAAACAAATCAGGCCGTACAGCAAGTGATGCTGTGCGGCCTGATCGTTATAACCCGATTATTAATCCTTCATGATGAGATTTTTCATAAAAGAATCCTGTCACTAAAAGAATCCTGTCATGAAAAAATCCTGTTGAAAAAGGGATTCCGTTGTGCGTCAGTCATCCAGCAGATCATCCGCTTCCTCTGCCTCGAAGGTGCGGACTGCGGTGTCAAGTGCTTTGAGGGTTTCGTCTCCTTCGCCCTTGATATACTTGGCAGTATAGGCGACAGTCGCTTTTCCGGTGGAATCATAGATGCGCACCTGCTCGATCGTATAATCCCCGAGTTTGTAGCTGTAGATGCCGGCGGGGAGCTTTTTGCCTCCGATTTCGTAGTTCTCCTTCTCTTCGTAACTGACCAGGTCAGCTCCGTATTTTTCCTGCATGTAAGGAGTGTACTGCTCTTTGATATACTCGTAGGCTTCGACGATCAGGTCTTCTCCCTGATAGACGATCACGTAGGGAATGCTGCCTTTTGTTCCGGTGTAAATGGAGACACCGGTTCCGACCTGATAATCCCACGAATAGTTCTTTTCAGCTTCTACCGAAAATCCCTGCTGAGGGCACTCGATCTCCTGCAGATTGTCGTCGTCTCTGTCGTCCTTGTCATCGTCTTTATCGTCTTTATCGTCCCTCCCGTCATCATCATCGTCCTTATCGTCGGTGATACTGGTGACCGATTTGGCTTTGGAATCGATTTTCAGACTCCCGTTGATGCCGCTTAACCGGGCAATCATCTCTGCCTCCTCTTTCAGCTTGTCCTGATAGCCGGAGCTTGTTTTATCCAGATTAGGAAGCGTATTGATGATCTTGTGGTTCCTGTCTTTGTCCCATGTGCAGAGGAAGGTTGTGTCCGGCGCGAAATCATCGCTCTCGAGAGTGTAGTAGGCCGCATCATTTTCACCGGGGCCGTAGACAAAGTAGATTCGATAGCAGAGGGTGGGAGCGTCGGGATCCGGAAGCTCGATCTGTACCAGTTCCGCATTCTCATCGGTATAATACCAGTGCACGATATAGTCTTTTTCAGGATAGGTAGGATTTACCTTGTTTTCCGTGCAGATCACATTCCACAGAGGATAGAAGCCGTTTTTATAAATGGCATCCAGCATAGCCATCGGTCTGTCGTAAAAGTACCTCGGCATCATGCTGTGCTCAAACGAGTAGCGGACCTGCTGCGGTGTCCATGAGGGAGTATCATTTGCGTCATCTGCCACAACAGTATCCGTGCCGGGCTGTCCGGCAGTCATCCCGTCTGAAGCATCATCCTGATAGGTACTGACAGAATCCGCGCCGCCTTGCTTGTCCTTGTTGGCGTAGAATTCCGCGTGCTCGACCACATAGTCAATATCGTCGATCATATCGTCGTATTCTTCCTGTATGGATTTCTCGGGGTAGGCCGGGTAGTCCGTAGGAAGGCGCAGATAGTAATTCATCGCGGTATCTTCACTGAAACCCAGATATTCAAATTTAGGAAGCTGCGTAAAGCTCTGGTTTACGCTGGCGCCGAGTTGGAAGAGAAAACCGCCGTTTTTGATATTTTCTTCCAGATATTTCTGGTGACTGGATGTCTGGTAGAATGAGACGCCGCCGTCCTGCTGCTCTGCCATGACTTTTCCCCGCCATTCCGCGGGCAGCTGCAGAGACATCTCCTGAAAATAGTAAATGAGATCACCGTTCTCGAGAATGTCGTCCGTATAGTCAAAATATGACCCGGATGTGGCACTGACTGGTATAACCAGTAAGATCAGCGCAATGAAAAGAGCCGTAAGCCGTTTCATAGAATGTCACCTCCTCTTCGATAAATGGATAATGGACGGTGCGGATCCGGCAGAAGACAATAGGTCCGCCTGACCGCTCTTCCGGGGGTAGGCCGGAGCACATCCGTGCGCCGGGATGGAAAAATGTACCGACAGTTTTTTCGTTTTTAATAAATTCATTATACTATATTGTGGAAAAAACAGCAGAGTTTGATGAAAATTTCAGACACTATTATGCCTGCACTGTTATCGGACCGGTGCGTAAAACCCCGGCCGACAGAGGATCGTTGTCCGCGGGTACATCACGCCTGCTGCGGTCAAACCTGCAGCGTGTGACCGGCAAGCCTTTTTTCAGACCGGGCACGGAACACGAAGGACTTGAACACGGAATATGAGGAAGGCCGGAAACAGTCGTAAACAGCACTGAACAGCGGATCCCGCAGGTGGAATAAAGGCAAAAGCCATAGTATAATTAATAGTTAATAAAGTGCCGGTGTGATTGTGGTACAACGGCGGATTTTTACTGCATAAAGACTGTGCTTCAGGAGAAATGGAATATGACAGAGACAAGACCCTATGTGGATTGGAAACTCATGAATGATTTCATGGTGGATGTATTTGAGAAATATGGTGTGCCCAGAGAGGACGGGGCAATCTGTGCCGATGTCCTTCTGGAAAGTGACCGCCGAGGCATTGAGAGCCATGGATGCAACCGCTTTAAACCGATCTATCTCGACCGTATCAAAAAAGGAACTCTTCTGCCCCGGACAGAGATTGAAATCGTGAAAGAAGGTCCCACGACGGTCGTTATGGATGCTCATAACGGTATGGGAATGGTGGCAAGCCACAAGATGATGGAGCTGCTGATCGACAAGGCCGGCAAGTACGGAATGGCAGGCGGGACTATCTTCAATTCCACACATTACGGAATCGCGGGATACTGGACGACTATGGCGTCAAAAGCGGGCATGATCGGGATCTCCGGCACCAATGCCAGGCCGTCGGTAGCCCCGACTTTCGGTGTAGAGCCCATGATGGGGACCAACCCCATGACATTTACAATGCCGACCGATGAAGAATTTGACTTCAACCTGGACTGTGCCACCTGCATCATCCAGAACGGTAAGATTGAGTTCTATGAGAGAATGGGCAAGCCCACTCCCGAGGGCTGTGTGATCGCAAAAGACGGCAGTGTGCCGACAGATTCGGGAATGATCCTGAAAGAAATGCGCAAGGGCAACGTCGCCCTGCTTCCTCTGGGCGGACGGGGAGAGGCGACAGCCGGATACAAGGGCTATGGCTTCACAACCGTTGTGGAAATCCTGTCCTCAGCCTTATCGGGCGGCCCCTTTATGAAGGCTCTGAGCGGTGTGTCCGAAGACGGAAGCCCTCAGATGTACCGGCTGGGACATTTCTTCTTTGTGATCAATCCGGAATTCTTCATGGGACTTGATACATTCAGGAAGACTGCGGGTGATATCTGCAGAGGCCTGCGGGCATCTCAGAAGGAGCCCGGAGCGGACCGCATTTACACGGCGGGCGAGAAGGAATGGCTTTCCTGGCAGGACCGCAGGAACAAGGGGGTTCCTGTCGGAGAATCCATCCAGAAAGAACTGATCCAGCTGCGTGACGAATGCGGCCTGACACAATATAAATTCCCCTTTGAGAAGTGATAAACTTTTTTTCGGCGGGCGGACAGGAGTAGAAAAGCATGCCGCGCTTGGGTCAGTGTGTGACCGATATTCCGGTTTCAGAAAGGAAAGGACGGAGCTATGTCGGAACAGAAGGACAAGGGACTGCAGGTACAATGCTTTGTAAAGCATGACGCGGAACAGATTTTCACGGGGGACAATGTGCCCCGCCTTCTGTATGTCAGCAGGCAGAGGCTGGACGCCAGCCGGCATCCCAGAATCATGCACGCGCACGAGGACTATACGGAGGTTGTACTGATCACGGAGGGCGCGAGCAATTACCTGGTGGACCACAGGCAGTATGCCGTCAAAAAGGGAGATCTGCTGGTTTATAATCCGGGCATCGTCCACGATGAAGTCGCCGGGGCGGGAACGGAAGTGGAAACCTGGTGTGTCGCGGTCGGGGGACTGCGGATGCCGGGGCTGCCCGAAAATGCCCTGCTCCGTAAGGACAAAGGATGTGTCTTCCGCGCAGGAGTACTGTATGAGCAGATGGATACCCTGTGTAAGATGATGTTTGAGCTGCTGTCCGGTCAGTTTGCAGGCGCCGCCACCTACTGCTACGGGCTGATGACGTCTTTCCTGTCGATGGCGCTGGCCGTTGCTGAACATCAGGACCAGTCACTGATCGAATCTGAAGAGGAAGAGTCTGTGCTGGGAAACCGTGTCAAGCGGTATATCGATGCCCACTTCAGAGAGCCGCTGACCCTTCAGACGATTGCGGATGATTTAAACGTCAGTACTTATTACATGGCCCATGTCTTTAAGGATATGTGCGGGTACGCGCCCATGACTTATCTGCAGAAGCGCAGGATCGGGGAGGCGCAGACCATGCTGATCCACACGAAAAAGTCGATCTCGGAGATCGCCTACAGTCTTGGCTACGACGCGCAGAGTCATTTTAACCTGCAGTTTTCCAAACATGTCGGTATGCCTCCGGGAGAATTCAGAAAGCAGTATGTCGTGAGTAAACAGGAGAAATAGTCCTGTCCCCTGCCGGGCGGCCTTTAAGCCCGTCCGGGTCCGGCTAAAGCAATATTTTATAAATCGGCGGAAAAAAAACATCCGGCATCCCGTAAAACAGCACATTTTTTCGTTATCCGGAGAGAGTTTAAAGCAAGATTTTTAAAGCGTAAAAAGCATTGAAAGCGCTATCATAACTACAGTGAAAACAGGAACACAGCACACAGTGCTGTAAGGGAAATCCGCAGGATCGGGCTCCCGGGAAAAGGGCCGGGTGCCTGCGGGAATGCGGAAAGAACAAGTAAAAAAACTCCGGAAGGAGTTTAAATAGTCAGACAAGATTTATTGAAAGGAGACAAACATGAAGAAGCTTAAGGTGGGTGTTATCGGAGTCGGTCGTCTGGGTTATGAGCATGCATGCAATATCGCGAACCGCGTTCCCGGCATGGAACTGGTCGCAATCTGCGATGGCAATGCTCCCCGCGCTAAGGAAGTTGCTGACGAACTGAACGTTGAAAAGATTTATTCTGATCCCGCGACCATGTGCGCAGACCCCGAGGTCGAAGCCGTCGCGATCTTTACCAACACAGCTTCCCATGTGGACATGATCCGCATCGCTATGGAAGCCGGCAAGCACGTATTCTGCGAGA
>JAUNEM010000038.1:8980-18497 GCA_030525515.1 Eubacteriales bacterium | reverse complement strand
CTTCTTTACGTGCGCGTCCATTTCCGGGTCGAGATGGATCTCCTTCGCTGTCTGGGTCTTCAGGACGCGGATCAGGACAGCAGGCGCCAGCTTCGGCGGCATGGAGATCAGGAGATGGATATGGTCCCTGTCCGTCTCCGCCGTCAGCAGTTCCGCGTCAAAGCGGCTGCATAAATAGGAGATATGGTCCTTCAGGAACGCGGATATCCGGTCGTCGATGACCGGCCTGCGGTATTTCGTTACAAAGACGATATGATAAGTCAGAAGGTATACGCTGTGCGCATTCCGGATGTATTCCATGGAGATCCCTCTTAATTTTAATTCAATAAAACATATGTTTGCTTTCTCCTGTTTCTCTGCTATAATAATAGCATATTAGTAAAGAAATGACAAATTTCAGCTGATGGACGGGAGAACACGGATGAAGACACGGATCAGGACACGGATAAGGCGCGGCCTGTACAGGACGAAGGACGGATACCTCATGAACGCCGACATCAACGGCGCGGCCAACATCCTGCGAAAGGAATACCCGGAGGCATTCGGGAGCATGACGGATCTTTCCTGGCTCTGGAAAACGACGGAGACGATCAGTTACCGTGACATCTACAAAATAAGGCCGGTGAAAGAAAAAACGGATGCCGGCAGGCGGAGCCGTCCGGGCAGGGCGAGCCGGGAGCGCCATTTCGCGCGGGCCGCGCGGAGGAGGGAACTGAAGGAAGCGTTCCCGGGGAATGGAACTCCTGGTAAAAAAGCCTCATAAAAGTGATCCCCGTGACAGGGGGCAGAGGGTATGTGTTGACCCTGCGAGGCTGCTAAGTCTCGCGAAGCCCCGGCCGACACAAAGTGCCGTCCGCGGGTACATCACGCCTGTAAAATGCCGGAAAATCAATTTCCGCCAGTTATGATGCCCGGAGCCGGGTATGGCTTTCGCTGCCGGCCGGCTGTGCTTTTCCGCTGATGTCAAAAAAGCCCCTGTTTTTCCCGTGTTTAATTGCGGATTATGCCCGAATGGAGTATCATGATATGAAAATACACCTGACAAGACATGAGGAAAAAGGAAATATTTCTGCAGAAAAAGTCCCATCCCCTTCGCATTCTGAAGCAGAAAGAAGGAAGAGAAAAAGGAATGCGGACCGGACAGAGGCCATTTTCGAGAAGGTCATCTCATCCCCGGGCGGATCTGTACAGGGACAGCTACATCAACACGGAACACAAAGGAGAAGTCATTCTATGGACAGACAAAATCTCACCCTTCTCACCGATCTTTATGAGCTGACGATGATGCAGGGCTACTTCAAGAACAAAGAAGAAAACAGAACCGTCATTTTCGATGCTTTCTACCGCACAAATCCTTTCGGCGGCGGCTATGCTATTATGTGCGGCGTAGAGCAGCTGGTGCGCTATGTGCAGGACCTGCATTTCAGCCGTCAGGACATTGATTATCTTCGCAGTCTTGGTATTTTTGACGCGGATTTCCTGGATTACCTTGCAGACTTCCGCTTTACGGGTGATATTTATGCCATTCCGGAAGGCACTCTGATGTTCCCCCGCGAGCCCATGGTCAAGGTCATCGCTCCGATCGCGCAGGCCCAGCTGATGGAGACCGCGATTCTCAACATCATCAACCACCAGAGTCTGATCGCCGCCAAGGCTGCCCGCATATGCTATGCGGCCAAGGGCGACGGTGTCATGGAATTCGGACTTCGCCGCGCGCAGGGTCCCGATGCGGGCACCTATGGAGCGCGCGCGGCTGTCATCGCGGGCTGTGTCGGCACCTCCAATGTTCTTTGCGGTGAGCTCTTTGATGTTCCCGTCAAGGGCACCCACGCCCACAGCTGGATCATGAGCTTCCCGGACGAGCTGACTGCTTTCAAGACCTACGCGGATCTGTATCCCAACGCCTGCATCCTGCTGGCGGACACCTACGACACACTTAAATCAGGTGTGCCCAACGCGATTAAGACCTTCCAGTACATGCGCGACAAGGGCACGCTCGGAAAGGGCTACGGCATCCGTCTCGACAGCGGCGACCTTGCCTACATCTCCAAGAAGGCCAAGAAGATGCTTGATGAGGCAGGCTTCCCGGACGCGATCATCTCCGCCTCCAACGACCTGGACGAGCACCTGATCAACTCCCTGAAGGACCAGGGCGCGACGATCACCTCCTGGGGTGTCGGCACAAACCTGATCACGGCCAAGGACAACCCTTCCTTCGGCGGTGTCTACAAACTGGCCGCCATTCAGGACGACGACGGCAACTTCATTCCCAAGATCAAGCTGTCCGAGAACACCGAGAAGGTCACCAACCCCGGCAACAAGAAGATCTACCGTGTCTACAATGAGCCCGAGCACAAGATCCAGGCAGATATCATCTGTCTCGATGATGAGTTCTTCAGCGAGAGCGAGACTCTCACCCTCTTCGATCCCGTGGAGCCCTGGAAAAAGACCAGGCTGGCGCCCGGTGAGTTCTCCCTTCGCGAACTCATGGTCCCCCTGTTCAAGGACGGCAAGTGTGTTTACGAATCTCCCAGGACTATGGATATCCGCGAATACTGCCTGAAGGAGCAGGAAACTCTGTGGGAAGAGTCCCGCCGTCTGGTGAATCCTCACCAGGTCTATGTCGACCTGTCTCAGAAACTGTATGACAACAAGCTCCGCCTGCTTGATGAGATTACAGAGCAGAAGATGAAAATGGCAGACAGCTGAAGATCCGGTTCTGCCGGCTGATGATCTGAATGACCGGTCTTTTGAATGCCGGGTTCTCTCAAGGTCTGATCATCTGAATGCCGGGCCTTCTGTTTGCCCGGTCTTCAGTCATAGATGTCATAAATGCTGCAAATGTCATAAAAGTCAAAAATAAGGGTTACCGCACTGTCTTAAAGCAATGCGATAACCCTTTTTCTGATTCGTAAATGCAGGACCTGCTCACTGTGCCGCATAGGATCCGTGCAGCGTCCGGCAGGTCAGTGATGCCGGCTTCTGTTCCGCCGGCCCGGATCTGCTCAATCCTCCTTGCCGCGGATCATGGTACGCTTGCCGTCAATCCCGGCGTCGGGGGTATACTCAATCCTCCTTGTCGCGGATCATGGCGTGCCACTCCTGCAGGGGCAGGATGAGGCCTTTGCCTTTGCGCTTGAGATGGCTGATGCCCTCTGCAGCGGCGAGGCCGGCAGCGGCTGTGGTCACGTAAGGGATCTTGGCCTTGATGGCAGCCTTGCGCAGATAGCTGTCGTCATTGCGCGCGCCCTTGCCCTGAGGTGTATTGACGATCATCTGGATCTTTCCGTTGGTGATCAGGTCCAGGATATTGGGACGTCCCTCGGATCTCTTGTTGACACGCTCAACAGGGATATCAGCGCTGCTGATGACCTTGCAGGTGTTGCCGGTGGCCAGGATCTTGAAGCCTGCCTCATGGAACCTGCGCGCGATCTCGGGCGCGTAAGGGCGGTCGGGGGCGCTCAGGGTGATGAGGACTGTGCCCTCCAGAGGAAGGATCATCTTGGCAGCTTCCTGCGCCTTGTAGAAAGCGCCGCCGGTAGAGCGGGAAATGCCAAGAACTTCGCCGGTAGAACGCATTTCGGGTCCCAGGATGGGGTCGACCTCCGGGAACATGTTGAAGGGGAAGACGGCCTCTTTGACGCCGTAATAAGGGATATCCTTTTCCTTCAGGTCAGGCACAGGAGATTTGCGTCCTGTGAGTTCGCCGGTGATGATCTCGGTCGCCAGAGGGACCATGCGGATGCCGCAGACCTTGGAGACCAGCGGGACGGTACGGGACGCGCGGGGATTTGCCTCCAGGACAAAGACCACGTCGTCCTCGATCGCGTACTGCATGTTCATCAGGCCGACGACATGCATCTCCTCGGCGATCTTTCTGGTGTACTCGCGGATGGTCTCGAGGTTCTTCTCGGAAATATGTCTGGAAGGAATAATGCAGGCCGAGTCGCCCGAGTGGATTCCTGCCAGCTCGATGTGCTCCATGACTGCGGGCACGAAAGCATGTGTGCCGTCGCAGATCGCGTCCGCCTCGCACTCCATGGCGTTGTGAAGGAAGCGGTCGATCAGGATCGGGCGGTCGGGTGTGACACCGACTGCGGCCGCCATGTAGTCTGCCATCTGCTCGTCATCGTGGACAACTTCCATGCCGCGTCCGCCAAGGACGTAGGAAGGGCGCACCATGACCGGATAGCCGATCTTCTGCGCAATGACCTTGGCCTCTTCGACGGTAGTCGCCATACCCGCTTCGGGCATGGGGATTCCCAGCTTGTCCATCATGGCGCGGAAGTGATCGCGGTCCTCCGCCAGGTCGATGATGGCGGGGGATGTGCCGAGGATCTTGACGCCCTCTTTTTCCAGCTTGGAGGCAAGGTTCAGAGGGGTCTGGCCGCCGAACTGCGCGATGACGCCGACGGGCTTTTCTTTTCTGTAGATCGAGAGGACGTCCTCCAGAGTCAGGGGCTCAAAATAGAGCTTGTCGGAGGTGTCGTAGTCGGTGGAGACCGTCTCGGGGTTGCAGTTGACGATGATGGTCTCAAAGCCCAGCTTTCTCAGGGACTGTGCCGCGTGGACGCAGCAGTAGTCGAATTCGATACCCTGGCCGATGCGGTTGGGGCCGCCGCCCAGGATCATGATCTTGGGCTTGTCGGTGCTGATGGGGTTCTTGTCCTCGCCGATATAGGTCGAATAGTAGTAGGCGCTGTCCTGGGTTCCGCTGACATGGACGCCTTCCCAGTTCTCAGTGCAGTCGAGCGCCTCGCGGGCGTGGCGGATGTCGTCCTGCTTCACATCCAGGATCTGAGCCAGATAGTGGTCGGAGAATCCGTCCTTCTTTGCCCGGATCAGGGCCTCGTCGGAAGGAACGCGGCCTTTGAATTCCTTCACAAGGGCCTCTTCCTCTTCCACGAGTTCCTTCATCTCCTGAATGAAGTAATGTTTGACCTTGGTGATATCAAAAATCTCATCGACGGTCATACCCTTGCGGAGGGCCTCATACATGATGAAGTGGCGTTCGGAGGAAACGTTGATCAGAAGGTCTCTGAGCTCATCCAGGGACATATTGTCATAGCCGTTGACGTGGCCGAGACCATAGCGGCCCTTCTCCAGGGACCGGATGGCCTTCTGGAAGGCTTCCTTGTAGGTCTTGCCGATGCTCATGACTTCGCCGACCGCGCGCATCTGCGTGCCCAGCTTGTCCTCGACGCCTTTGAATTTTTCAAATGCCCAGCGGGCGAATTTTACGACGACAAAATCGCCGGTGGGTACATATTTGTCCAGGGTTCCGAAACGGGAATCCGTAAGTTCCGACAGCGTCAGTCCTGTCGCCAGCTTGGCGGAGACCAGAGCGATCGGGAAGCCGGTCGCCTTGGAGGCCAGGGCTGAGGAACGGGAGGTGCGGGGGTTGATCTCGATGACGATGACACGCCCGCTCTTAGGGTCATGGGCGAACTGTACGTTGGTTCCGCCGATGACGCCGATGTGCTCGACGATCTTGTAAGCCTGTTTCTGCAGCTCTTTCTGCAGGTCCTCATCGATGGTCAGCATGGGGGCTGTGCAGAAGGAATCACCGGTGTGGACGCCGACGGGGTCGACGTTCTCGATGAAACAGACTGTGATCATGTTGTTGTCCTTGTCGCGGACGACTTCCAGCTCGAGTTCTTCCCAACCGAGGATGGACTCCTCGACCAGAACCTGGCCGATCAGGGATGCCTGAAGTCCGCGGGCGCAGACGGTTTTCAGTTCTTCTTTATTGTATACGAGGCCGCCGCCGGCGCCGCCCATGGTGTAGGCGGGACGAAGGACTACGGGATAGCCGAGCCTGTCGGCAATCTCCAGTGCCTCTTCCACACTGTAGGACACTTCGCTGCGGGCCATCTCGATGCCCAGCATGTCCATAGTCTTCTTAAATTCAATACGGTCCTCGCCGCGCTCGATCGCGTCAGCCTGAACGCCGATGACCTTGACTCCGTACTCGTCCAGCACACCTGTCTTGTAAAGCTCGGCGCAAAGGTTCAGTCCTGACTGGCCTCCGAGGTTGGGAAGCAGGGCGTCGGGACGCTCTTTTTTGATGATCTGTGTGACCCTGTCGACGTTCAGGGGTTCGATATAAGTCCTGTCTGCCATCTCCGGGTCGGTCATAATCGTAGCAGGGTTTGAGTTCACCAGAACGATCTCATATCCAAGGCTGCGCAGCGCTTTGCAAGCCTGCGTACCCGAGTAGTCAAATTCACACGCCTGTCCGATGACGATCGGGCCTGAGCCGATGATCAATACCTTATGGATGTCAGTTCTCTGGGGCATGTACTCTCCTCTCCGGCGGTGTGCCGCACCGCCAAACTGCACCTTCAAAATTATCATTCCATATTATATACACGGGCATGAAAAAAATCCATGCAAATTTACATGGAAAATTAAGTTTTTGAGTTTTTATTTGCGTACATGTATACAATCTCACTTTACAACAGCTCCTCCGGTCTGTCAATATATGCTTGTCGTGAAGCAGGGCGCCCTCAGCAGGCCAATGCCGGGGCGCCCTGTGGCAGTTTTTTCTAAATCAGGCTTTTTTTCGCAGAACCGCGGATGTGACTGTGGTCACGATTTTCTTTGTGATGATGCTGTAGACGATCAGGAGTCCCAGATAGACCGGAACAGCAAAGGGGATGACTGTCTTTTTGCCCAGGATCTGGAATACTTTTACCAGAATGCCGTGGTTCAGGTAGAGGGTGTAACTGTATCCCCCGATGACGGGAATCAGTCTGCTGCGGCTCATGGCTCTGCTGACGCTGTTTTCGCAGGCAGTCAGGGACAGGATCAGGGCCATAAAGGCAAAGATGGTCAGCATTTCACCGGAAAAATCCGTGAACATTCCCAGTCCGATCAGGATCAGGGAAATTCCCTCCAGGAGGAGGCTGACCCCTTCGGAGAGGGTCACTTTTTTCATGACGACAGCGGACAGAAGAACGCCCGCCGACATATCCGTCAGTCCGCGCAGAAGCGGGAAGGAGAGAGGGCCCAGATAGCCCCAGGTCTCAACTCCGTTTTCGGCCCCCGACAGAAAGGTGTAGGTACCGATGACCAGAACAGGGGCAATAATATGAAGGAAGTCCTTCTCTCTCACTGACAGGAAGCTGTAGATCAGAAGGCCTGCCACCATCATGACCGACAGATACCAGCAGGGGAAGTTGTAGCCCCCCAGGTGGAAAATTCCGGTGTTCTGCAGCATCAGCAGCTCATTGACCGCCTTGCTGAGGTCAAACTCATGGTTCAGAACACCCAGGACCCCGATGCAGACCACCGCGGCGAAAAGGTACTCGGGATAGAGCCTGACAAGTCTTTTCTTCAGGTAAGTGAGGGTGCTGTGCTCCCTCTCCGCCTGAAAAGACCTGTAGAGGTAGAAGCCGGACAGTATGAAGAAAAACTCCACACACAGATATCCGCGTCTGAGCAAGGTCTCCCCGCCGGGGAAGGAGCCCGCATGGTGGATCAGGATCACCACTGTGAACAGAAATCTGAAAAACTCCACACTGTTGTTTTTGTTTTTCTTCTGCCCTGTATTCTGCGCCGCAGCGCCCGCGGCTTCATTGTTCCGCGGGCTTTTCCGGGAGGCCGCATTGGCCCGGTTTCCATTCTTTGCCATCGTCATTACCGCCTTTTATTCTTGATCGCGTAATACCCGTGATTTCATTCGCGGGATACGCGCGCAAAAAGGGAAACTCACTTCATCGTATACTGCCCGGCGTGTCCCGCGCAGACAGATGAATCATGCCTTTTTCTCTTCCTTTTCCGCCTTTTCTTCCTTTTTGTCGGGCTTGGGAAGTCTTCCGTAGGTTTTGGTCAGGTCGTAGATGCTGTGGGCCAGTTCGCGGGAAAGCAGGTTGGGCACCACGCGCCACTGCCAGTTGCCCTGGGCTGTACCGGGGGTGTTGAGGCGTGCCTCCTCCCCTTTTACCAGGAAGTCCTGGATCGGGATGATGCACAGATCGCAGACACTCCTGAAGGCTTCGCGGATGAAGTCCCAGGTAAAGGCGCCGTAGTCGGTGTACTCTGAGTGGATGAAGCGGCGGGCGAAATCGCGGTCGTGGTCGCTGCACTGCTCGATCCAGGCACGGGTTGTGGTATTGTCATGTGTGCCGGTGTAGACAACAGCATTTTTCACATGGTTGTAGGAGAGATAGTAGCTGGACTCGCTGGGGTCAAAGGCGAACTGAAGGACCTTCATGCCCGGATAGCCGGTGCCTTCGAGGAGCTTCTCGGTAGCGGGTGTGATATTGCCCAGGTCCTCGGCGATGATCGCGACGTCGCCCAGTTCTTTTTTCACAGCGCGGAAGAAGTCCATGCCGGGGCCTTTGACGACTTTGCCATGCTCGGCGGTCTTATCTCCGTAAGGAACCTCATAATATTCCGCAAACCCATTGAAGTGGTCGAGGCGGACGACATCATAGAACTCAAAGTTGCGGGCGAAGCGGCGGATCCACCAGGTGTAGCCGTCTTTTTTGAGCTTTTTCCAGTCATAGACGGGATTTCCCCAGAGCTGGCCTGTGGGAGAAAAAGCATCCGGAGGGCAGCCGGCCACTACGGTCGGGACCAGGTCCTTGTCGAAGCGGAAGATGTCGGCGTGGGCCCAGGTCGCCGCGCTGTCCATAGCCACATAGAAGGGGATGTCGCCGATGATCTTGATTCCCTGCTTCTGCGCGTAGGCGTGGAGCTTTTTCCACTGACGGTCAAACTCAAACTGCAGGAAGCGGTAGAAATCGATATCTTCGGAGAATTTCTCAGCGGCGGCCTCCAGGGCTTTTTTGTCGCGCAGACGCTCTCCATCCTCCCAGTCTGTCCAGGATTTTCCCTCGTATTTTTTCTTCAGGGCCATGTAGAGCGCATAGTCAAAGAGCCAGTAGTGCTCCCTCTCCAGATACTCCTTGTACTCGGCGTGATACTGGCTGTGGTGAGGGGAGTTTTCCAGACTGGTGAAACGGTCAAAGGCAATGCGGAGTACGGTGTAGCGGTTGTTGTAAAGGGCGCCGTAGTCCACTTTCTCCGGGTCCTGCCCGAAATCAAAACGGTTCACTTCATCCCATGTCAGGAGTCCCTCCTCAATGAGCTTTTCCAGGTCGATGAAATAGGGGTTTCCTGCAAAAGAAGAGACTGACTGATAAGGGGAGTCCCCGAATCCGGTCTGGCAGAGCGGCAGCACCTGCCAGTAAGTCTGTCCTGCCTCCTTCAGAAAGTCCACAAATTCATAGGCTTCCCTGGAAAAGGAGCCGATCCCGAACTTTGAGGGCAGGGATGATACGGGGTACAAAATTCCACTTTCTCTCTTCATTAGTTTATTGTTCCTTTCTAAAAAATAAGTATATCTATCTCAAATCACACATGCGGATTCGCTCTGCCATACATAAGGCAGGCTTGCTGTGTGATTCTGAGTACGCAGCCACAGCGGTGAGGACCGCTGGCAGTGTGATCCTGAGCGCGCAGTCACAGCGGAGGAGGCACCACCGCTGGCAGTGTGTTTCTGAGTACG
>JAUNEM010000038.1:2889-8954 GCA_030525515.1 Eubacteriales bacterium | reverse complement strand
TGATCCACTCCCTGATCCGCTTCCTGTTCCGCTCCCTTTGACCGGAAGGCTTCGATCAGATCCCCGAGGTCTGCCTCGACGATCTCCTTGTACACAGTACCGTCCAGGGCGGTCATATTGATGCTGATCCTTCCGTCAGTGCTCTCCCAGTCGGAAATGTCGAGGATCGTGTCATAGGTCCTGAAGGTTCCTTCCCGCAGGTCCATGGCCTGCGTCCCGCCTTTCCCGAATCGTTTTTCCTTGTAATTGGCCTCGACAGAATCGACTTCAAAATAGGCGGTCACAGCAAGACCGACCTTTCCCTGTTCCGGATCGTAGGAAGTTACTTCCAGAGTTCTTTCCATACTGTTCTTGATCCGGGCCATCAGCGCGTCTGATTTCAGGTCAAAATCTTCAAGCTCCTGCAGGAAGGAGGAATGAGCCAGAAGCTGCGTTCTGACATCGGTCCTGCCGAATTCCTCTGTCAGAGTCTGTCTGTCTGAGAAGAGATTGGTTCCCAGCCCAAGCCGGTTTCCCTCGATTTCCACTCCCATGGCAGCAAGAGTGGTCGGGAAGGAATCCATCGTGCTGTATTCCCTGACAAGATCCCTGTTTTGGGGCTCCGCGGCCGGATTGATAAAGGCTGTGTAGGTCCTCCTCAGATAGCTGCTGTCGACCCCCTTGCAGAAGTCCTTGTCCATGGTCGTGTGGTCACCGGTCAGGACGATGGTAGTATTATCATAAAAATCCTGTTCCTTGACCCAGCTGATGAAATCGGCGACCTGCCGGCTGGAGCAGGCAAAAACGTTGGCATACTGATTATCCCCGAACTCATCGCCGCAAAGATTACAGACATAGCCGTCCTCAAAGTGGGTGTCGACCGTCAGGATCGTGAGATTAAAAGGCTTGTCTTCAGCGGCCAGCTCCCCGAGGGTATCCTTTGCAAAGCCGAAGAGCTTTTCATCCTCAAATCCCCAGAAGACTTTGTAATCCGAAGGAATCCATCCGTTTTCTTTTGCATATTGGTAATCCCTGATCTCAAAGTTTCCATGATCCTTGAAAAAGAGTCTGCGTCCACCGAAGGTCGCGTTGGACCCGAGCAGGAAAATCTGCCTGTAGCCCTCCTCCTGCAGAATATCTCCGATTGTCGTCACTTTGGGGAAGAAGGTGTCCTGGGTGTCCATGAGGTTATTGCCTATATCAGCCTTGATCGGAAGTCCCGAGGAATGGGCAAAGATGGCAGACATGGTATTGGTCGATCCGGGATAGACAATTCCGCCGTTGAGGGCCTTGGTATTTCCCGAGAAATCCTCCTCTTCCATGGCCAGGGCGGTCAGCTCCGGAATGACATTGGAAGGAAAGGCGCCGCCGGATTCGGGATCCGCGTAGGTGGTCTCCATCGATTCCAGATAAATATAGATCAGGTTTCTCTTCTGCCCCGGGAAAGTGAGTTTCACCCTGGAGGGGTCGGCGTAATTATCCTCGATAAAAGTAGACTCTTCCGTCTGTCCCGCCAGCCATTCGTTCACGTTCAGCCGCCGCCAGATATACTGTTTGACGGCAATTCCTGCAACAATGGAAGCTGCCAGGCACAAGCAGGCAAAGACCATCCGCTTCCGGGCGCTGCCCAGCATTTTCATGATCACCAGAAAGGCAACAAACACAAGCAGGGTCGGAAGAATGCCTTTGAGAATATATTGGCCGATCATGCCGTTGCCGGTTCCTTCCAGAGGAGTCGAAAGCTGGAAAATCACCTCATTGACATCCAGATCCCCCCAGGTGGTCAGTCCCCAGAGCGCGGAAAAACCGACAAAAGAGACCAGAAGCACCAGGATTCCGGTCAGTGTATAAAATAAAGCTCTTAAAAATTTCTGCATAATACCTCTGTGTACAGTCTGATGAAACAGCGGGCAGGCGTCCACAAAAGGCCTCAAAAGGCCTCAAAAGGACGCAAAAGCGGATAGGCCCGCTTATCCGGTCCTGCGGACAAATGCCAGACAGTCAGATCACCACTCCGGCAGTCAGGCCGCCGTCAGGTCACGCTGTCTGGCTGTCAAAAAAAGGACAGCATCCGCGGATCAGTCCGCCCCGGAAGGCTTTTTCACAGACATGATTTTTCTGTAAAGATTTCTGTTCGTATGATAAAGAATGTACTTGATTTTATAATTTCTGTTCAACCCGCCGAACACATCCCTTGCCGAAAGTCCGGTGTTTTTCAGGAACGAAGCAAGTCTTCCGGGCGGACACTCTTCATCGGGGAACAGAGCCGCGAAGGATAAAAACTGCCTGACATACCTCACTGCGACAGTCTTTACAAAGTCCGGGTCATCGGACAGTCCGCGGATCTTTTCAAGAGCGCGGAGGATGGTCAGATTTTTTCCGGTCATGGCGTGGGATATGGAGTTCTCCGAACAGTAATAATGGTAGAGCTTTCTGTCTGTGACCGCCACAGTCCGGCAGCAGGCGAGATACTGCTCGACGAAAAGCAGGTCCTCCCCCACAAAAATATGCTTGCTGAAAGTAATGCCATTCTGCTCGAGCAGGCTCTTTCTGAAGATCTTGTTCCAGAGAAAGCCTCCGATCGTGTCGTCGTAGAGAATCTTTTTCATGACAGCGTCCGCTGTCTCGCGCGTCAAAGTCCCGGCAGAAGACTCTTCTGAAGAATCCTGCCCTGAAGAAGCCCCCCCGGATGAAGCCTTCTGTGAAAAAGCCTCCCCGGAAAAAGCCTCCTCTGAAGAAGACGGAGAGATTTCGGTGTCGTCAGTCACCTGTCTGTATCCGCAGACAGCCAGACCGGCATCGCCAATGGCGTCTGCCAGCACCTGCAGATAATCTTCCTCTACGGTATCGTCGGCGTCAACAAAACAGATCAGGCTGCCCCTTGCCCGGGTCAGACCGTAGTTTCTCGCGGCTGCCGGTCCGGCGTTTTCCTGCCGGAGGCAGACGATCTTTCCGGAGTCAAACTGCCCGCAGATCCGGGAAGTTCCGTCCGTCGAGCCGTCATCCACGATGATCAGCTCGAAATTCCGAAAAGACTGGCACAAAATACTGCTGATTGTTTTGCCGACTGTGTTCTCCGCGTTGTAGACGGGCATGATCACGGAGATCATTTCTTTTTCATTGTTTGCCACGAATCTTTTCCTCCCGCTTGAACCCCCGGATTATTTGGCTGTCCGCGAATCCTTTTTTCAGGTCTCCTTCCCCAGCGCGCCGAGAAGTCTGCCTATGGATTCCTCTGCCAGCTCAAGGCGTTTTTTGGTGACCTTTTTAAAGTTGACAGGCCGGTCAAGGTCAAAGCTTTCCGCTTCCCCGGAGGTAATGTAGCGGTCCTGCAGACCCAGCCTGCCCAGGATGCCTTTGATGCGCACGTCATCTTTATAGCCCCTGGTCTCGTCTCCGTCATTGATGCAGACGAACTGTTTCTCAAAAATGAGGGAAAAGGCGGTCCCGTGGAAGGAATCGGTCACGACATAGGCGGCATTTTTGATCAGGCTCAGGTAATCTCCCGGAGCCAGGGTGCGTGTGACGGGACGGATTCCGTTTTTGATCAGGCGCAGATAGGCCCGGCCTCCCTTGGCCATCTCGATGGTATAGGCGGGCAGCCCGGTGCGTCTGGAAATCATGCGGGCGGCGTTCACGATGGAGCTGTCAAACCACACATAATAGACAAAGATATATTTTCCGCGGATCAGCTTGGGGGAGGTGATCCGGGCGTACTCCACCCTGTTGTGCAGCAGGGTGGGGTCGAGATTGAGGTCAACCTGCCTGTCATCTCCCAGAAGGCTGCGAAGCTTGTCCACACCGTTCTGTTCACGGCAGGACAGATAGTCATAGTCGGAAATCCATCTCTTATAGAGCTCTCCGCGGACTCCCGAATCAAAAGACCCCGTATTGAGGCTCACGGCATAGGCGGCCTTGCGGCCAGGGATGTCAAAGGGGAGGAAATAGACCGTGTCCGCGTCGCTCGCCCCCGTATTCCAGATCTGGTCGCTTCCACAGATGATTGCCTCGTAGTCCTTGCGGGAGATTTTCTCCTGGTTGGCCGAAGTGTAGGATTCGGTGCTCAGCTTCAAATTGTCCCGGCGAAAGCGCTCGAAGCTCTTCTTCTGCCCGGCAAGGATTGCCATGACGGGGACCCTGTTGATGTTTTTCACAAGGAAATGAGGCCTTCCGGGTTTTAGGAAGACATCGTAGAGCTCCCCGTATTTTTCAGGTTCATAGTCGATGATCTCCGACTCGATCCCCTTCAGGGCAAGCATCCTCTGCAGGGCCCAGGCCTGCAGTACGGAGCCGTAATTGACGGATTTATGAAAAGTGAGTATTCCTATCATAATTTCACTCTCTTTTGAAATGCGCTCTAATGCACTCTTTTGAATACGATTGCTCAGAATATGATCGCTCAGTCTGTCTCACATATGTCTGACCGGTCCGTCTCACATGTGGGAGAATCTCCCGCTTTCTGCGCAGCACAGCACCTTTTACCGGTCAGACCAGCCCCCTGTCAGGTTCATTTCTTTTTCCTGCGCACCTTCCTGTACATGGTGAGGATGAAGTCCCTCTTGATCCAGGCAGCCAGGAGGATGGCCAGATTGATTCCGTAACGGATCAGAATCTTGTCATAGAAGAAGATCATGAGGATGGTTACGGCAAGCACCACCGCGGAGAGCACCACCAGACGTCCGGACTGGAAGACATGATCCACCCCCAGCTCCTTCTTTACACTGGCACTCATGTAGATATAGTGACACAAGGCAAAGACGATGTAGCAGAACAGGGTCGTGTAAGCCGCGGCGATAAAGCCGAACCATTTGATGCCGAAGTAGTTGAGTACGATGTTGAGGAGGGCCCCGCTCATCGAGATGTACATGGTGAACTTGTTCTGGTCATAAAAAAACTCGACGTTGGCGAAGGTTGTATACATAAAGGAAAAAACAAGCCCGATTGCCACCGGAGGGATGACGTAGACTGCCTCGTAGTATTTTGCGGGGGCCATAATGCGCATGATCTCGGGCGCAAAGGAGGAGAACATGAAGGCGCACACGGACACTCCGATGAAAATGAGGAAGAGCACATCGTCCAGTTCTTTGAATTCCCGCTTCTCCAGCTTTTCATACTGCCAGGGGATCAGGGCATTGTTGACGCTCTGGGTCACGATCTTCATGACCATGGCGGCGTTGTAGGCCACGCCGTAGAGGCCTGCCGCCGCGATGCTGACCATCTTCTGGATCATGATCCTGTCAAACTGGTCCAGGATGTACTGGGAGATGTAGTGCATCAGCAGCGGAATGTTGAAAAGGATGGCGAATTTGGCGTACTCCTTTTTAAACCACACCTTTCCTTTTCTGCGGTTGTAGATAAAGAGGCTGACGCCGAAGACCATATTGACCAGCACGCAGGAGAGGATGCGGGCATAGCCCTTCTCCTCGAAGAGAAGAACAGCCGCCACTCCCAGCCCGGCGTTGAGGAAGGCCATCAGCAGGGTGCGGAAGACGACAGCCTTATAGATATATTCGTATCGCTTACGTATGGTCCAGAAATCAATAGCCGGCGTGAAGAGCAGCTCCGCGAAGATCGCCACCATGATAAATGTCGGCAGCTCAGTGATGTCATTGATCTGCCTGTGGAAGACCAGATAAATCAGGAACATGACGAAGGCCAGCACAAAGGTGGTGGTCTGCATGGTGGAGGTGTATCCGTCCCGGTCGTTCCTGAACTTGACCATTCCCTTGTTGAACACAGCGTAGTTCAGACGCAGGGTGACGAAAATCGTGAAAATCTGGAGCCACGAATTGTAGACAGTGAACTGTCCGTACTGTTCGGTGCTCATCAGCCTTGTGAAGATGGGTGTCGTGAGCATGGACACGCACTTCTGCAGGACGCTGCAGAAAATGAACCATAGGGAGGCCTTGGCCGCCACCGGGATCGATCTGTAGCGATTGATCATTTTATTCAGCATATCTGTAAAAAATATCCTCGATTATGTTTTCTGCGGATTCTCCTGCGCCCGACGGCGCGCTTTCCCCGGCTGAAACTATTCTCAACAGCAAATTTGTTTCCACCACCGGGCCCGTTTTTCCGCGGGGCGC
>JAUNEM010000038.1:0-2789 GCA_030525515.1 Eubacteriales bacterium | reverse complement strand
TTTATCGCCTCTGCCAGGCCTTTTTCAAAAATACATAGACCTTCCCGGGACCGGTGCTGCCGAACTGCATACGCTTCATGGCTTTGTCAATCCCGGCAGCGGCAATGGCCTTTTCAAAATCCCCGGTCTCCATATAGACGCGCAGGAAGCCAGCCCTGCCGCCGTGCCGCATAGAGGGCCTGCGCAGCTGGGGATTTCCCGCCACAGCCTCCCGGGTCTCCCGGATCTCGCAGACCAGCTCCGGGCGGATCATCCCGAACAGTTCTTTTCCCTTCTCAGTGTTGACCAGAACGACGGAAATATTGCCGTCGTAGCTGTTCTTCAAGGTCTTGCGGTCGATTCCCCAGAAATCCCCGATCGTGAGGTCTCCGGCCCTGCTGCTCCTGGTATAGCGGCAGTTATAGCAGTTCTCCCGCATGATCACGCCGTTGAGGAAGCCATAAAAATAGGGATCTTCGTTGACTGTCTTCGAGTAAAAAGCTTCTTCTCCGTCATAGATTTTCAGGGTGTAGTCATCCGGGTATCCGCGGAAACGGAAGCGGTCATATTTGCGCCCGCCGGTGATGTTCTTCAGATGACTGTTGAGGTAATCCACCGGAGGAACACCGTGGCAGATGATGTCCACGGAGAAGAATTTTTCGTTTTTTCCGAATAAGCGGTTCACAGCGTCGACCTGGCAGGGGGTTCCGAAAAAGAGGACTTCCCTGCCCTCGCGCAGCTCCTTACGGATCTCCCCGTAGACGCCGGAAATATCGCTCTGCACATATTTGGAACCCTGGAGGGGCGCAGGATTTTCCCCCTCCCGGATGATCCTGTGGACGACCCTGCCGTCGGCAACCACTGCGCCGCAGACGGACTTTCCGTTCCTGGTGAAGGTTTCCGCCAAAATGGCCGAAATGCCTCCCGAGGAAGAATTGTGAATGCCCTCGAAATTCCTGCCGCGGGCGGCATAGCACTCCTCCGGCGCATGGAGCAGGGCCGGATTCCGCTGGGGACATACCTTCCTGCATGCTCCGCAGCTGATACATTTTTCAGGGTCGATTTCAGGGAGAGTCCTTCCCTGGGCGTCTGTTATGATCGATATAGCATCCTTGCCGCAGACAGCTCTGCAGGCAAAACATCCTGTGCATTGATTGTGAAAACAGATCAGAGGATCAAAGACTTTGTCTGCTCCCTTCACGGCCGCTTTTGACGCCGCCTCTTCAGAGGCAGTGCTTTCCCCGGCAGTTTCCGGCAGATCTGCTGAGGCCATTGCGGCCGCTTTTTCCGCTGCCTCTTCGGGGACAGCAGTATCTCCGGCAGATTCCGGCAGATCCGCTGCGGCCATTGCGGCCGCTTTTTCCGCTGCCTCTTCGGGGACAGCAGTATCTCCGGCAGGTTTCGGAAGCGCCGTTCCTGACTCTTTCCCTGCTGCCTGACAGGTTGCCTCCTGGATTGCCTCCTGCAGAAGAGCTCCCGAGCGTTCCCGCCACTGTGCCGCCCTTCTGTCAGCTTCCCTGTATCCCGCTTTCCGGGCATAAATATCCGCCATGCCCTCTGCGCTCATCTCCTTTTTGGAGAGGAGGCGGTCCTCCAGTCCGTACTGTGAAATGAGGTGGAGTGTCTTGGGATTGTCAGTGCTGACCACGAAGTTGGCGTGATTGAGCATGCCGAAAACCGTCCCGTGGAAGGAGGACGTGTAGAACAGTCTGCATTTGCGGATCAGGTCGGAAAAAGCAAGGGGACTGCACTCGACCTGGTGGTCACTCCAGCCGTGATAGAAGCAGCAGGTGACGATCTTCAGCTTTTTGGCGCGGGCGTATTTGATGATCTCACGTTTTTCTTTTTTTGTGACTGCATAGGCGTAGACCAGCAGGCAGTCGTGGCTGCTGACATATTCGTCGGTACATTCCTCGCCGTAGCGGTCGACCGGCCACAGGATCGTAGGGTCGCAGACAAGATCGGCCTTAAGGTCCGAATATTCTTCGACAAAGCGTCTGGTATTCTCATCCCGGACCAGGGCACGTCTGAGCCTGCGCAGCTGATCCACCTGGTCGGGACGGAAGCGGAAGGCATCCGGAGAGGCATCCCCTATGCTGGCCGCATAGGAAATAGAAGGCACATCCATGCTGCCCCAGAAGACAGAGGAATTGAAGACAGTTTTCTCCACATTCCAGATCTCGTCACTTCCCAGCACCGCCAGGTCCGTTTCAGACAGGTCTTCTGTGATCCGGAAGGCCTTCTGAGCCTCTTTGAAGATCTCATATTTCCGTTTTCCGAATTCCACATGTTTCCGGTAGACCGCCGGAATCAGCTTCTCCTTTTTTGACACCGGAACTCTGGAAAAATAGAGGGACTCGACATAGTCCGCCGGCCTGGTCGGGATGTGGGTGACATTATACCCGCGGTTTTTCAGCCAGCTGCTCAGGCAGTAGGCCTGAAGATAAGCCCCGAAGTTGGAAGAATCATATGGTGTGACCACTGTAATATTCATAGATTCGGTCCTCATAGTTGTGACTATGGTCTAGCATTCACAGACATGAATGATTAAACTACGCGCTGCTCCGCTCTTGCGAGCTCTCGCATCGCTCCACACATTCGCACCCCGCCCCGCGGCGGCCGCTCTGGCGGCCTTGCGTTGCTATGATGGATTGCGAAGCAATACATTACTCATAGTGTGGGCGCTCGCAAATGTCCGCAAGACCGGATATGCATGCATATCCGTCTTTGCGGCCGCTTGCTCGCTGTTTATTTTTGAATGATTAAACTACGCGCTGCTCCGCTCTTGCGAGCTCTCGCATCGCTCCACA
>JAUNEM010000199.1 GCA_030525515.1 Eubacteriales bacterium | reverse complement strand
GGCGCCATCTTCTGGATGTGGGTCATCGCCTTTTTCGGTATGGCCACTATCTACGCGGAGGCAGTCCTGGCTCAGGAGACCCGGATCCACGGCGAGCACAACCATATCCTGGGAGGGCCGGTCTACTACATCACCACAGCTTTCAAGGGAACCTTCGGAAAGTTCCTGGCAGGTTTCTTTGCCTGCGCGATCGTCCTGGCCTTGGGCTTCTTTGGCTGCATGGTACAGTCCAATTCCATCGGATCGACAATGCAGACCGCTTTCGGCATTCCCTCCTGGATCATCGGAATCGTTCTCGTAGCCGTCTGCGCCGTCATCTTCATCGGAGGCATACAGCGTCTGGCTTCGGTCACCGAGAAAGTTGTCCCCATCATGGCTGCCATCTTCCTGCTTGGAGGATTGGTCGTTCTCATCATGCGGATCCACATGATCCCTGCGACCTTCGGTATGATCT
Organism: Eubacteriales bacterium; assembly: GCA_030525515.1. Lineage (GTDB taxonomy): Bacteria > Bacillota > Clostridia > Lachnospirales > Lachnospiraceae > CAG-791. Next base: position 4,502 of record JAUNEM010000199.1, on the reverse strand, counting down.
TCCACTACGCTTTTGCTCCCCAGGCGATCATCGGCGGCGGTTTCGGTATGGCTCTCAAAACAGCCATCTCCCAGGGTGCCAAGCGCGGACTTTTCTCCAATGAAGCCGGCATGGGTTCCACTCCTCACGCGCACGCTCAGGCCAATGTCAGAACCCCTCACGACCAGGGTGTGGTTGCTATCATCGGTGTCTTCATTGATACTTTCGTAGTTCTCACCCTCAACGCCCTTGTCATCATCTCGACCCTCTACACTCCCGGAGGACTCCTTGCCAACGGCTACACCGGAGAGGAAGTCAACGCGGCGGGTGAAGCGATCTCCAAGGCAAACCTGGCGCAGACCGCCTTCGGCACAGCGTTCGGCACCGGTTTCGGCAATATTTTTGTCGCCGTCTGCCTGCTGTTTTTCGCCTTTTCGACAGTGCTCAGCTGGAATATGTTCGGCCGGATCAACGTGATCTATCTGTTCGGCCACAAGGCCGTCAAGGTCTACCAGATCATCTCCCTGGTCTTCATTTTTCTCGGAACCCTGGCCTCCAATGATCTGGTGTGGGAGCTGTCCGACATGTTCAACCAGCTGATGGTCATTCCCAACTCGATCGCCCTTTTCGCCCTGACAGGCATGGTAATCAACGGCGCCAAAAAGGTCTGCGAAGATCACAGTCAATCCGGTTCATAAACAATGTCTATTGTAAACATTTATGCCGCTCGCCGGAGCGGCACCCTGACCACGGCAGAATGGATTCATCTCCACACTGTTGCGCAAACATGCCGATATACAGATCATGACTCGTATTTAATCGACATCCAGCCACAGAACTTTTTTATCGCGGAGAACAGTCGACGCCTTCTGCCTGTCGTCTGTAAACCCGAGAATATATCCCCCTCCGCCGGATCCCAGGATTTTGACCCCGAAGTGAAAATCATATGTGCGCTCAAAGAGCTCCGCTACGGGATCCGGTATCATCGGGCTGAAAAAGATGCGCTGCGCTGATGTCAGCTTTTGTAACCTTTTGAAAAAACAGTCGGTATTCCCCTGTATGACCGCGTCCATGCAGCCCTTTACATATGGCAGATAATCTCTCTGAAAGTCCCTCAGATACTCTTCTTTTTCCCTCTGTCTTTTGAAATATTCCACAAGTGGCTTTGTGTCGCTTTTCATTTCTGTGTCGATCAGACAAATCTGCAGGCGGTTTTTTAAAAACCCGTCCGCCAAAAGCTCCGCTCCCTCTGCTGTAATTCTGAAAGGTCTGCCCAGATAGCATTGCAATGGATCTATGCCGGAGCTGCTTCCATGGAAGAAGCTTTCCATTTGCGAAAAAAGATCCTTCAGACGCATGAGATCCCGGACAGGTGTCTTTGCATATCGGTCATACACTGCAGCGACGACAGTTCCGGAACTGCCCAATCCATAGCCAACCGGTACGTCTGAATCGAGATACCATCCCTTCTGCAGGTCTGCCTCCAGGACATCAAGATCTATCACATTTGAGAAGCTTTCCTCCCCGCGCAGAAATCCGCAGAAACGGGAGAGTTCCTTGTGGGAGAAGGACATGAATTCCCGGGACCGGCCCCGGTCAGCATTCCATTTCGCTGAAAAAAGCTTAAGCGGCAGGACCAGTGCCGTCGAATCAAATATCATTGAGTACTCGCCGAAGAGTATTACTTTGCTCCAATACAATTCTTTCACAGGCAGCTCCTCAGGAAATGAATAACATCCAGGCCAAAATGGCAGGAATAGAACAAATTGTTGAAAAAACCACCAGTTCAGCCGCAAAAACCGGGTCTTTATCGTATTTGGATGCCAGCATACTGGTGGTCGCGCCGGCAGGCATCGCGGCGAGAAGAACGCTGACACCGAATACCGTTCTGCTGACCGGCAGCAGGCAGCAAACTATAAAGATTATCGCGGGAACCACAAACAATCTGTGAATGCTGAACATGATCACAGTTTTATTGGCAAGCGCTTTGAGGCTGACCTTGCTCACAATCATCCCGATAACCAGCATTGAAATGGGCGTGTTGCATCTGCCGATCATTCTGACCGGTGACAGGATCCAGTCTGGAAACGGCAATTTCAGAACCATGAATAAAAGGCCCAGAATGCAGGCTATTACACATGGATGGGTAATCAGTTTCCGGACTGCAGTGCGTTTCTCACTGACTCCTGTAAACATGGAGAGACCCACCGACCACATCACAAGCCGCTGCGGGATCAGATAGATACATGTCAGCATTAATCCAACCGGTCCGAAAATACTTTCGGCAATCGGACTTCCGAAAAAACCGGTGTTGGGAGAAATCATGGCATAAGAGAGATCGCACTGCTGTTTCTTGTTCTGCATTCGAAAGACAAATCGCGTATACAGCAGGGCAATCACCTGAACGCCGACCGATATCATGAGGATCCAGAAGCAGTCCGCGGCCAGATTTTCAAAATTTCCTGCAAAAAATGAGCAAAAGACATTGCATGGAAGAATCACCGACAGCACCAGATCTGTCAGCGCTTTCTCCCCTGACTCATTTATGATCTTAAGCCTAACGATCAAAAAACCTGCAGCAATGATGCTAAACATGCTGAAAGACAGTTTTAACAGCTCATTCATCCCGGCCATGCTCCGTTTTACTACCAAATACCGGCTGCGCAATATCTATTATAACATGTAGAAATGAAACAGGCAGGGCAACGATATGTTTATCGTCTCCCTGCCTCTGTCAGTTCCCCGCCGCCATTTCGGCGGCCGGTACCTTCTATTTTGTTTTACCTTTCACATTTCATTACATCTGTCTGATTTCCGATTCAGACCGTTTTATCCAGTGCATCTCCCGATACCGGCACATTTGGACCGGAATATTTTTATGCAGGGCATCGTTCAGTACCAGAGCTTTTTTGAGCAGGTTTTTATTCAGTGCATCTCTCGATAGCTGCGGAGAGAATCCCTGCCATCTCGTCGATGTGCTGCTTCTCAGTCACCAGGGCAGGCACAAAGCGGATGATGTTGGCGCCGGCATTGATGAGAATGAGTCCGTTGGCCATGGCGTCGGCAATGATCGGTCCCACAGGGCGGTCAAATACAAGGCCCTGCATGAAACCGACACCGCGGCGCTCTGTGATGCAGCTGAACCTGGAGGCAAGCGCGTCAAGGGTCTGTGTCAGATAAGGGGCGGTCTCGGTGACATGATGGACCAGGTCCAGGGCCTCATACTGGTCCAGGACAGCATTGATCGCGGCGCATGCGAAGGGGTTTCCGCCGTAGGTCGTGCCGTGATCGCCCGCGACCAGAGAACTCTGACCTATTTCCTCAGTCATCAGGAAGGCGCCGACAGGAACGCCGCAGCCCAGGGCTTTGGCACAGGTCATGATGTCGGGGCGGATCCCGAAGCGGTGCCATGCGAACATGGAGCCGGTGCGTCCCATACCGCACTGGATCTCATCGAAGATCAGCAGAATGTCTTTCTCATCGCAGAAGGCGCGGAGTCCTCTCAGGAACTCCTCCGAGGCGGGCTTGAGTCCTCCCTCACCCTGCACGGGCTCGACGATGACAGCACAGGTCTTGTCGTTGTAGAGAGCCTTTACACTCTCCAGATCATTGAGACGGGCGAACTGCACGTCGCAGGGCATCTGTCCGAATGCCTCGCGGTAGTGGGGATTGCCTGTGACAGACAGAGCTCCGTAGGTGCGGCCATGGAAGGAATTTTCCATCGCGATCACCTGATGGGTCTTTCCTCCGTCCTTGAGGAAAGCGTGCTTCATGGCAGCCTTGAGGGCACCCTCAACAGCCTCAGCGCCGCTGTTGGTAAAGAAGATGCGGTCCATTCCGGAGATCTTTTTCATCCTCGCCGCGGCCTTGATGGCCGGCTCATTGTAGAAATAGTTGGATGTGTGCAGAATCTTGTCGATCTGAGCCTTGAGGGCGTCATTATAGGCCTGATTGCCATAGCCCAGCGCAAAGACCGCGATGCCGGACATGAAATCCAGATACTTTTTGCCGTTCACATCGTAAAGATACATACCCTCGCCCCGGTCCAGGACGATCTGGTAGCGGTTATAGGTGTGGAGCAGATCCTGCTCGGCCTGGTCTATCATTGCCTGCATTTTATTATTTTCCATTGTTTGATCCTCGATTCTGATATTTCCGGATTTCGGCATTGTCAGGGATTTCCAAACCTGCCGCGGACACCCGGTATTGTCAACAAATTCCAACTCTCAAAAAGCCTTCAGGCTTTTACTGCCGGTCCCGCAGGTCAGTCTCAGTCCGGGCGGACCCTTCCCTCGAAGCCTCACAGCAGCTCTCCGGCCATCCTCTCAATAGCCTCTCTCAGAGTTGTAGTCGCCCTTGTAAAATACAGTTCCTACGCCTCTGTCGGTAAAGATTTCCAGCAGAATACAGTGGGGAATCCGGCCGTCCAGAATATGGACACGGTGTACGCCGCCGCGCACGGCGTCGGTGCAGTTGGCCAGCTTGGGCAGCATGCCGCCTCCGACAATGCCGTCCTTGACCAG
>JAUNEM010000198.1 GCA_030525515.1 Eubacteriales bacterium | reverse complement strand
CCGCAGCTTCAGAATCTCCGGGCACGGGTTCCGCAGTCACGGAAGCAGGCCGGACGGAGTCATCCGTCTGATCTTCCTGACCAGGGTGGTCGTGGGCAGACTTGTCCCCGTCAGAATCTGTCTGTCCGGGCTCGCCGTCTGCTGACCCTCCGTTTCCTCTCCGGGCGCGGACATCGTCGAACATCTTCATGAATTCCTTGCCGGTGATGGTCTCCTGACGGATCAGGAAATCTGCGATCACGTCCAGGGCATCCATATTTTCAGAAAGGATGCGCTTGGCCTCGGCATAGCTTCTCTCCAGGATCAGCCGGACCTCCTCGTCCACGGAGGCCGCAGTGACGTCACTGCAGTTGAGGACAGCGCGGCCCTCGAGATACTGGCTCTCGATCGTCGCCAGTCCCATGAGGCCGAAGCGGTCGCTCATACCGTACTGGGTGACCATGTTTCTGGCCAGGGCTGTAGCGCGTTCGATATCATTGGAAGCGCCTGTGGTGACGCTGTCAAATTTGAGTTCCTCAGCGGCGCGTCCGCCCAGAAGGCCGACGATCATGGCCTCGAGTTCGGCCTTGCTGTTGAGATATTTCTCCTCTTCAGGAACCTGCATGACATAGCCCAGGGCACCCATGGTGCGGGGCACGATGGTGATCTTCTGCACAGGCTCGGAATTTTTCTGCACCGCGCTGATGAGGGCATGGCCGACCTCGTGATAGGACACGATCCGGCGCTCCTCCTTGCTCATGATGCGGTCTTTTTTCTCCTTGCCGACCAGGACCTGCTCGACAGCCTCGAAGAGGTCTTTCTGGCAGACATACTGGCGGTGGGCCTTGACCGCGTTGATGGCCGCCTCGTTAATCATATTGGCCAGATCGGAACCCACGGCACCGCTGGTCGCGAGAGCGATCTCCTCCAGGTCCACGGTCTCGTCCATCTTTACATTTTTAGCGTGCACCTTGAGGATGGCAATCCTGCCCTTGAGGTCGGGGCGGTCCACAATGATCCGCCTGTCAAAACGGCCGGGACGAAGCAGAGCCTTGTCCAGGATCTCGGGACGGTTGGTCGCGCCGATGATCAGGATACCCTTGGAGGCCTCGAAGCCGTCCATCTCGGACAGGAGCTGGTTCAGGGTCTGCTCGCGCTCCTCATTTCCTCCGCCGTAGCGGGAATCACGGCTGCGGCCGATGGCGTCGATCTCATCGATAAAAATAATGCAGGGAGCATTTTTATTGGCTTCTTTAAAAAGGTCGCGCACACGGGACGCGCCCACGCCGACATAGAGCTCGATGAAATCCGAGCCCGTGAGGGAGAAAAACGGCACGTGCGCCTCGCCGGCAACAGCCTTGGCCAGCAGGGTCTTGCCGGTTCCGGGAGGGCCTACCAGCAGGGCGCCCTTGGGAAGCTTGGCGCCGATCTTGACATAACGGCCCGGGTTGTGCAGAAAATCGACGACCTCGACCAGGGATTCCTTGGCCTCGTCCTCGCCCGCGACATCCTTAAAGGTGACACCGGTCTCCTTCTGCACATATTCCTTGGCCGTGCTCTTGCCGACACCCATGATGCCGCCCCTGCCGCCCATACGGCGGAAGAGCACACTGAGCAGCCCCCACATCAGAATGATGGGGAGCACGTAGGACAGCAGGAAGGACATGACCATTCCCGAACTGTCCGGCACATAGGGATTGTATGTGATCTTGGCCTCCAGCAGCCGCTGCGTCAGCGCGTCCTCGGACTCGGCGATTCCCGTGTACAGCACGGCATCCGAGTCCTTGAGATGAATCTCCAGCCGGTCGGATTTCATGTCTACTTCCGTGACCTTCTCCTGCTGGATATACTTGATGAACTCATTGTAGGAAATCTTGCGCGAATCACTGTTGCCCCGCATGAAATAACTCACGCAGGCAAAGGCGACGATCGTCACCAGCAGAAGGAGGAAAAGGTTCTGTCTGGGCTGCCCGTTCCCTTTTCCGTCTTCCTTGTCGTCTCCGCCGTTTCCGCCGCTGTTCCTGTTATCTCCGTTTTTGCGGTTTCCTCCGCGTTCACTGTCATCTCCGCCGCCGAAAAGATCGAACCGGCGGATCAGGCCTGTTTCCTGATATACTGTGCTTTTTTTTATCATATGTATGACCTTGTATTATCTTTCCGATACTGTGTTTTTTGCGCGTCAATTCCCGCCTGCCTGCCTGTGTGAAGGCAGCCGGGCGCCTGCTGCGCGCTGTGAACAGGCAAAAAGTCGTCTATATATTATAAAGAAGAACCACAGACAAGGCAATGCTTTGTTTGCAAAACAAAAGTTGACGGAAAAAAAGCCTGTACAGGGCAGGCGCTTTCGCGCCCTGCCCTGTACAGGCTTGTCAATACCGGTTTCTATTTTTTCAATTGATCAGATTTTTTCCGGGTGAGGCAAAAAACACGCCTCCCGGCTCTAAAGTGCTGTCTGTCAAGTCGGGGGAATCACAGCAGCCTCCCAGTAATAGTAGAGGGCCCGGCACAGGTTCATAAGTTCAACGGAGGAGCTGCCGCTCTCCAGTTCGCCCCTGCAGTAGCTGAGAGGGCCGAAGGTGACAGATGCCACAGGGGTGTCCGCCGCCTGTCCGTCTTCTGCGTAGAAATCGAGTTTATACATATCTCCGATCTGTGTCGGTGTGATGTGTTCGATTTCGGCGTAGTACATGCCGAGAGTATCGTCATAGCCATACACAAGATCGCTTCCGGATCCCCCTGCAAGAACGACGGAATAGGATGTGTCCGTTTTCCCGTCTCCGGGCTCGTAGTAGATCCTCAGGGACAGATCTGTCCCAAGAAGCAGAGAGGCTTTCCCGACTTTGAGTCCGTCTGTCTTATTGTTCAGTTTATAAGTATAGGCATAATCAGCCAGGTCTGGTCCCTCCGCGTTCAGGACCGGATCATCTCCGTCTGTGTACAGGCCTTGCGCCGCAAGGCTGTCAGTGCGATAGCCCGCATACAGCTGTGTATAGCTGCCGTAATTGAGCATAGCGCGGATCAGTTCTTTCTCGGCGTTGGAATAGCCGCTCTCTCCATTCAGGACAGTATCTGCATAGGTGCGTACCGAGTACTGACTGGAGGTGCCGGCGGCGCCGTCCACTGTCATGAAGAAGGTCACCTGGTCCGTCATCTGCCTGGCAGCAAGTTCCAGGGAAAAGACCAGCCTGCCGTTTTCATCCGTCTCCGCTTCGGAGACATTCTGTGTCACTGTTCTGCCGGCACAGATAAAGGTGATATAGTCATCCTGCGCAATATAATCTTCATTGACGTTCACGTGAACGCGCATACCAATTTTGTCCGTCAGATAAAGGCTGACCGCGTCCATAAACGCGATCTCGTCCACTGGCGGTGTCGGAGGTTCGGGGGGCACGCTGCCCGGGACATAATCCTGCCCGGAGAGTATCAGTTCCTCCTCGGTAAAGAGGGCTCTTGTATCCTCATCATAAACATAGCTCACAGAACCTGCCGGGCGGGTGTAGATTCTGTCCCCCTCTTCCCACTGGTACTCCTCCCAGGAAAGGACATAGCCGTCACTGACACTGCCCTGGATTCCTTTCAGAAACAGGCGTCCGTCCGAGCCCACGCTGCCCTCATCCGAGTTGGTGACATCCGCCATATAATTGAGGCCGTCATCCATGTGGACGATGTTCCACTTGTGGGGGCCGGCTCCGGTGCCGCCCGCCATGGTCCCGGTCGGAGAATAGACCTGGATCTTGCTGCTCTGGAACTGTGTCTGTCCGCAGAGGTACTGGAAGGCCTCTGAATAGCCTTCGCAGACCACGTTTGTGTCCGGATTCTGGTCAAAGACATAGATCAGGGCCCAGGGGCCGCCGTCCTGATAGGTCCCGCTGTTCTGGCGGGCATCCTCATTGTAGACAACCTCCTGGCAGATCCTGTCTTTGTAGTAGACCAGCCTGTCGTAATCGCTCAGGTCGGCATTGTCTGCATCGCTGACAATGGACTGCGCAAACATGGAAGCCGCACCGGCAGCTCCGGTTTTGGATATGTCAACTGAAAATTCATCGTCCGGATTCAGCCTGTATTTATCCTCCACACGCATGCTGAAGGTAAGCGCGGCGGAATCGATCACGACAAAGCCTTCCCAGCTGTCCCCGTAGCCGGATGCGCTTTTTTGATAGGGCAGGCCGCCGGGGTGGGAGATTGCCCCTTTCTGCCAATACATCTCATAAGGGCAGTCCGCCCAGAGACTCTGAAAAATTCCGTGGGCATCATAGGACAGCATGCTGTTGACGGCATTTTCTATTGCCGGGTTCCAATCTCCGGTTCCGTCGACTTGGCGGTAGATGTAATCCAGACCGAGGTCCTCTGCTGTATACTCTTTATTCGCGTCGATTCCCAAATCCGCCAGAGGAATCTCAACCAGGCCGGATTCTCTCTGTCCGCCGGCAATTTCCAGCGCTGCGGCCTTCAGGGCATCGTAGATCACCTTGTCCTGGCCGGTCAGACGGTCTCCAGTGTTCTTCTGTCCTCTTGTAGAAGTGCCTGCCTGAGCACCGGACTGAGCTCCCTCCGCAGCTTCCTCAAAAACGGTTTCCACATACTCCTCAAAGAGCTGGTCGTTGTCCTCGTGCTCGACGTCTGTCTCCTCCCGGACCTCTTCCACTGTTTCTGTCACGGTTTCCGTCTCAGGCAGGGCGCCGTTTTCCGGCGTCTCCGAAACACTTTCCTCTTCAGCCGGTCCCTGTCCTTCGTCCTCCGGTGTGGATTCCGAAAACGCATTTTCTTCAGTCGTTTCAGCAAGGCCGTCTTCTTCAACCACCTCCGACGCGCCGTTCTCTTCTGTAACCTCTGAAGCACCGTTCTCTTCAGTCATTTCCGAAAAATCAGGCTCTTCAGCCGCTTCTGTGAGGTCATTCTCCGCGGGCATTTCCGAAAGGGTGTCCTGTCCGGCCTCTTCGAGTGCGCCGGCTTCTTCCGAAAGAGTGTCCTGCCCGGTCTCTTCGGATA
>JAUNEM010000197.1 GCA_030525515.1 Eubacteriales bacterium | reverse complement strand
TCGGGAAGGGCCTCGTTCTCCTCCTCATAAGTGGAGTAAAAGTAAGGGACATAGCTCTCAAATTCGGAGGCGCAGGTATCGATCATCTTGTAGACCGGAAGAATCTTTTTTTCCTGGCGGAAGGAAAAAATCTCTTCTTCATCCATGTTCCAGAACATAGCGATTGCGCGGTCGGAAAAGCCCATACGTTTGGCTCTCCACAGTTCCCCGGGATCTCCCGGATTCTGCCGCAGACATTCTTCCTCCTCCACAATTTTCCGGAAAACACGTAGAAAAAGAGGATCGATCCCTGTGCTTTCAAATATCTCTTTTTCTGCTTCTTTCTCCGCCTCTATTTCTGCCTTTTTCTCCTTAGCTTTATCCGCTGCTGTTTCTACTCTTTTCTCTGCAGCTTTCTCTGCCTCCTTGTCCGTTTTCCTTTTTTCTGCCTCTCTGTCTCCAGCCGCATCGCGAAGGAGCTCTGCGATGGCAAAGATCCTGTCATCCCGGCTCTCGTGAATGTACCGCAGCAGGTCCTTTTTTTCCATGCAGTCAAATTTGGGATCATACAGATGGAAATGGCCGGTCTCCAGAGCCCTGACCGCCTTCAAAAGACTCTCCTCCATAGTCCTTCCGACGCTCATCACTTCACCGGTGGCCTTCATCTGTGTCGAGAGGGTATTATTGGCGTCGGCGAACTTGTCAAAGGGGAAGCGGGGCATTTTGGTGACCACATAGTCCAGGGCGGGCTCAAAGCAGGCCGGGGTGTTGGCCAGCATGATTTCATCCAGGGTCATCCCGATTCCGATCTTGGCGGAAACCCGGGCGATGGGATAGCCGCTGGCTTTGGAAGCCAGGGCGGAGGAACGGGACACACGGGGGTTCACCTCGATCAGGTAGTATTGAAAAGAGCCGGGGTCCAGGGCGAACTGCACGTTGCAGCCGCCCTCGATCTCCAGCGCGCGGATTACCCGGAGGGCACTGTCCCGGAGCATGTGGTATTCCTTGTTGGTGAGTGTCTGGGAAGGACAGACCACGATGGAGTCTCCGGTGTGGATGCCCACCGGGTCGATATTTTCCATGTTGCAGATGGTGACGGCCGTGTCATTTTTGTCCCGCATGACTTCATATTCGATTTCTTTGAAGCCCTTGACGCTCTTTTCGATCAGGACCTCCTGCACAGGGGACAGGGACAGGGCATTTTTCATGAGAGACAGAAATTCCTCCTCGGTTTCCGCAAATCCTCCGCCGGTGCCGCCCAGGGTAAAAGCCGGGCGAAGGACGACAGGATAGCCGATCCGGCGGGCGGATTCCAGTCCCTCTTCTATACTGTGGGCAATCTCTGAAGGAAGGACCGGCTCCCCGAGTTCCTCACACAGCTTTTTAAAAAGCTCGCGGTCCTCTGCCTTCTCAATAGAGCTGCTCTTTGTACCCAGAAGCTCCGTCCGGCATTCGGCCAGCACACCTTTTTTCTCCAGCTGTACAGCCAGATTCAGGCCGGTCTGACCTCCGATGCCCGGAAGGATGGCATCGGGCCGTTCCAGACGGATGATTCTGGCGATGTATTCCAGAGTCAGAGGCTCCATATAGACCTTGTCCGCGATCGATGTGTCCGTCATGATCGTTGCCGGATTGGAGTTGCACAGGATCACTTCGCACCCTTCCTCTTTCAGGGCCAGACAGGCCTGGGTACCGGCATAATCAAACTCCGCCGCCTGTCCGATCACGATCGGACCGGATCCGATTACAAGGACTTTGTTGATTTCTTTTCTCTTGGGCATGCTCCGCCTCCTGTATCCATTGTCACCAGACTATGTTTTTTGAGATGTGTTTAAAAAATGTGTCAATGCGCTCTTTTTCAGATCAAAGTCCCTGAATAAACGCATGGAGTGCACTGACCGGCAACTGCGGCCATTGATAAGACCATTTATGAGAGCTCCGGGATTATCCCTGAGTGGAAAGCCAAGGATCAGCCCCGCATGGGCGCTCCGGGGTCAGACCTGCATAGCTCTCAGGAACTTGCCGAACAGGTAGGCGCTGTCCTGAGGCCCAGGGGCGCTCTCGGGGTGATATTGCACGCCGAAGGCGCGGTCCGCCGCGCACTCCACACCTTCTATGGTCTGATCCAGAAGGTTGATATGCGTCGCCTTCAGAGGCGTCGACGGAAGGCTGTCCTGCTCAATGGCATAGGAGTGATTCTGGGAAGTGATCTCAATCTTTCCGGTCTCCAGATTTTTGACCGGATGGTTGCCTCCCCGGTGTCCGAATTTGAGTTTGTAAGTGCGGGCTCCGTAAGCCAGGGACAAAATCTGATGGCCCAGACAGATCCCGAAAACGGGACAGCTGCCGAGCAGGGCGCGGACGGCTGCAATCGTCTCAGGTACATCCGTGGGATCTCCGGGACCGTTGGAAATCAGAATCCCGTCAGGGCGCAGAGACCGGATCTCGTCAGCACCCGTATTCCAGGGCACGATCGTCACATGGCAGCCCAGCCCGTTCAGAGAGCGGACAATATTCCGCTTCATACCGCAGTCTATGGCAGCGACATGCAGATTCTTTTTCGTAATGGCCGCCGCAATATCCCCGTGCCTTCCTTCTACAGGTACAGGCACCGGAAAAGATTCCCACCTCTGCCTGCAGCTCACACGGGAGACTGCGTCGGACGCAAGAACTGTATTCTTCAATATTTCCAGGCCAAGGGCTGTGGGCGTAGAGGCATCCGTGAGGAGGGCTTTCCGGGTTCCATAGTCCCTGATCGAACGGGTCAGGGCGCGGGTATCCACTCCGGTGATCCCGGGAATGCCGTTTTTTTCCATCACCTCCCCCAGAGTCTGCAGACTGCGGAAATTGGAGGGCTCCTCATTATATTCGCGGACGATCATGGCTCCGATCGAGGGAGTGTCCGATTCATAATCCCCAGCGGCCATTCCATAGTTCCCGATCAGGGGATAGGTCATGACGACCGCCTGATCGGTATAGGACAAGTCGGAAAGAATCTCCTGATAGCCTGTCATGGATGTGTTGAAAACAATCTCGCACACCCTGTCCTGATGACTTCCGAATGCGTATCCGTAGAATTCCCGGCCATCCTCCAGAATGACTTTGCGCCTTCTTTTTTCTTTCATTTTTTCGTTATGACCTCCGTTCATTGACTCAGAGCCGGTTGTGTATTCACACATCTCTGACCAGGCTGTGCGATCAGATTCCGCTGGCGCCATAGTTGGAGAGGACGCTGGCGGAAGGGTCGTTGACATCACACCCCTCCCAGCTCTTGTTGGGCATCCAGAAATCAGCGACCATCTCCGCCTGCCCCGGATAGTATTTTTCAAAAATTTCCCGATAGAGCAGGGATTCTTTTGTAAAGGGTCTTGCATGGGTGTATTTGCGGCACCCTGCCTCGAATTCCTCATCGGTGTACAGAGATTCGGCATATTCCATGAGGTCGCGGCGCATGGAGTGGCCCACCGCGTCTGAGAAGGCTGCCTTTTCACGCATGAGTATGTCCCCGGGGATCAGATTGTCCTTTTCGAAGGCGTGACGGAGCAGATATTTACCGATGCCATAGCGGTTCATCTTCTTTTCCGGATCGATAGCCATGCAATAGGACACAAAGTCCAGGTCTCCGAAGGGAACGCGGGCTTCGAGGGAGTGGACGCTGATACAGCGGTCCGCACGGAGGACGTCATACATGTGGATCTCCCGGATCCTTTTCTCGGATTCCTTCTGGAAGGAGGCCGCGTCGGGGGCAAAATCCGTGTACTTGTAGCCGAAGATTTCATCGGAGATCTCACCGGTCAGGATCACGCGGATTTCCGTGTTTTCATGGATCCACTTGCAGACAAGGTACATGCCGATGGAAGCCCGCACCGTCGTGATGTCCCAGGTTCCCAGGGCAGCGATCACGGGTTCCAGGGCGGCAATGACATCCTCCCTGGTCATGATGACTTCGTGATGGTTGCTGCCGATATATTCCGCCACCTGACGGGCATATTTTAAATCAATGGCATCGATATCCATACCGATGGAAAATGTCTGCAGGGGTTTGTCCAGAATCTTTGCAGAAACACCGCAGACCAGAGAGGAATCCAGCCCCCCGGAGAGAAGAAAGCCCACCGGAGCATCCGCGTCCAGCCTTTTTTCAATTCCATAGGTCAGTTTGTCATGGATGCTTCGCGCGATCATATCCATGTCGTCATGACAGACATGGTCAGCCTCCCAGATCCGGCGGTATTCATGCAGTTCGATGGCAGGAGCTTGTTCCTTTCCTCCCGCGGACGCACTGATCACTGCGTAATGACCGGGCGGAAAGGGCATAATTCTGTCGCAGGCTCCCACCAGGGTCTTGGGTTCCGATGAAAAAACGGGAATCCCGTTTTTGTCGCTTCCATAATAAAGAGGACGGATCCCGACAGGATCACGGGCGGCAATGTACCTTCCTGTGTCCGCGTCATAGAGCACAAGCGCGAACTCCGCGTCAAACAGCCGGAACATCTCCACGCCGAACTCCTCATACATGGGCAGGATGATCTCGCAGTCCGAATCACTTTGGAAAGAAAAGCCTTGTCTGATCAGTATCTCCCGCATCCTCCTGAATCCATACAGCTCACCATTACAGACCACAGCGGAACCCCTCCGTGTGAAAGGCTGCATGCCCTCCGGAGTCAGACCCATGATGGAAAGACGGTTAAATCCCAGATATCCATTACCTGTATTCAGAATCCTGGTATCATCAGGTCCTCTGCTGATTGTTTTTTCCATCATCTCTGCGATCGTGCCCGGATCAGCTCCGGCGCCGCAGTAAGCAAGTATAGAGCACATATTAACCTCCTGAAGATTTGTCTATCACGCAAAAAAACGGCAGAGGCGCTTTCCCGGGGAGATCATCCCCGCAAATGCGGCGCCTTTGCCGTTTTTTGTATTCATGTATACGATTATTTCAATTTATGAATTGGATTATCGCAAACCGTGGAGTAAATGTCAATAGGTAATTCCGGGGACGGGAGACAGGGGCGGTTCGGCAGGGGACG
>JAUNEM010000196.1 GCA_030525515.1 Eubacteriales bacterium | reverse complement strand
AGAATCATCTCCGGAAGCATTACCGGAAGCATCTCAGGCAGCGTATGGAAGTTGAACTGTAAAAGTACTTCCCTTCCCCTGGCTGGTCTCAACAGATATTTGCCCATTGTGAAGTGAGAGGACTCTCTGAACCAGCGCAAGGCCCAGGCCGTTTCCCTCTGTGGAATGGGAAGTATCTCTTAGTTATTCATTCAATGCAGTTGTCCGTTTTAGTTGCTTTTGTTTGGAATGATTGCATTTTACCGGCCTTTTATTGCTGCTTTGTCAGAGTTTTATTGCTGTTTTGTTAAAAACGCTATAAAAAGGGGACATGGAACCGTCCCCTGTCTCCGAACCTTGTCTCCGCCCCCCTGTCCCGATTTTAACATTATTTTTCCAAAAACTTGCAGAAAAATCAGCTTTTCAGCCGAAGAATGACAAAAAAGACCCAAAACGGGTCTTTTTTGTTTGTCCAAATATTTATCAAAGCCGTCCCGAATGATATTTTCCGGACAGGCCTCCGATGATACTATACATACAGATCAAGGGAAACAACCTGATCGGACAAAACAACAACTACCATTCAAAATCATCCGCAGCAAAAGAAGAAAAGAATCAGAAAGAGAAAGGAAACAAGCGGATGATGAGCCGTTTCATCGGCAGGAGGTTTATATATATTATGAAGATCAGAACAGCAAACGATATCAGAGAGTTCAACGCAGCACTTACAAATTGCAAGAACGAAGTCTGGCTCATGGGCGCCGACGATGAGGCCTACAACATGAAGAACGAGGACGAGTACATCGAAGGCATGATCAGACTGACAGAAGGCCATGACGAGCAGCTCGGCATCTTCACCACTTCCTACGAAGACGAGATGACCATGATGCATTTTCTCCAGAAGATGGCTGCATAACTCAATTGCCTCCCCCAAGAGGATTACCCCCCTTTTTTATAAATTCATATTGGTTGGAAACTGCCGTACTGGACGTAAGTATCAGTGCGGCAGTTTTCTTTATGACACGGCTCGTGTAATTATTATTTTCCGCCTTACGGCGGATACGGGCCGACCAGTGTAATGAATTTTTCCGCCTTACGGCGGATACGGGTCGGCCGGGGGAGGTAGAGGGCAGCAGAGCCGCCTCTACCCTATTTGGAGACAGAGAGAAAAAGGCCGAAGGAAAGGAGACAACCCTGTCTCTGGAAGCTGTCTCCTCCTCCTTTCTCCTGCCGGAAATGGCAGAAGCGGGTTCAGTGTTCCGCTATATAATCGACGATCTCTTTCAGGGTGCTATCACTGTAATGGAGGCCGTCTTCGTTAAAGCCTGTTCTGCCTCCTGTGATCTCAGGAATAGTCGTGAACTGCGCGATGTTTTCCTGCAAAAGCGTACTGCTGCTTACCGCCGCCCGCAGCTTTTGGTTATAGTCATCGACATAGCGGTTAAAATCTTCCGCAGGGATCCTATACAGAATATCTCCCTCACCGCCATCAAAACCTATTACGATGACCTCCGGCTGATAAACCCTGCCTTCATCCTCAAATGACATACCGGCCAGCGTTTCGGCGGTCTTGACAGCAGCGGCAATACTGTCGTCATTTTCATTTCCGATGTAATCATAATCATTTACAGTGGCAAAAAAATAGATGCTGCATTTACCGCCGGCTTTAATCTGTTCCTGAAAGCACTGCTCCACTTCAGATAACACCTGATCGGTGATTGCAGGCGGTTCTGCTCCCGGCAAAAAGTGACCGCCCCATACAGCATAATCCGCAAAACCATCCGCGTCAGTCCTCTGCTCGAAAATCCCGAGCTGACAGCAGCGGCTGTCGCCGATCACTATCTTTCCGGATGTGTATCCCGGCGCATCGGGCAGTGTATGAAAATAATCCTGATTGATCCCATCAACTCCCATAGGCACAAGCATATTCTGTGGATAACCCACGTCCTTTGCCCATTTCTGATAATCATCCAGCACAGTATATTCCGCCGGCGCTGCCTCTGCATTCTCGAAAGCCCTGGCTTCCTCCGTGTTCTCAAGAGTCCTGGCTGCCTCTGCATTCTCAGGAGCCTTGGCTTCTTCTATATTCTCAAGAGCCTTGTTTTCTGACGCCGCGCACCCCGATAACCCGGTTCCAGCCGTTATCAGGCTGACAATGAGCATTAAAATCACAGAAAATCTGTTTTTCATGGCTGTTTTTCCTTCCCGATATGATTACATTATGACTATAAAGGACCGAGGCATAATAGAATGAACAGAGTATTTCGCTGCAAGTCCTTAATCAATATAAGTTTACCATAACAGCGTTCTGCCGGTGAACCTGCCGAACGACTTATTCCCTTGTCTCCTTCGAGAACCGCCCCTTCCTCTACCCCCCTGCCTCCAGCGGGATTTCCAGCCGGAATTCTTTGCAGGAACAGTACATGAGAGATAAAATTTGCAGTATACTTACAGCAGGCGGTATTTTCAAAATGCCGCGGGACGATCAACGAAACGAAGAGGTGGAACAGAATCATGGAAAAAGACTTTTTCTTTCGCAGCAAAAATACGTCAATCATACTAGAGGGCAGTCTGCCACGGTATGACTCTCTTGAAGATTTCGAAAAAGATTTTCCGGATGACTTCCTGAAGGATGATTCCAAGACAGGGGATTATTTGCTATACCTGCTTAGCAAATACGATAAAGCGGCTTCAGTGGTTTCAGACAAGGCCGGCCTTTCGTTCTCTTATGTCGGCCTAATCACAAGCGGAAAGAAAAACAATCCTTCCAGGGATGCGCTGATCGCAATCTGTCTTGCAATGGGGACGACATTTGAAGAGGTGCAGTATCTGCTGAAATATGCGGGCCAGGCGCCTCTCTATGTCCGGAGAAAGAGAGACGTGGTGATATGGTTCGGTTTTATGAAGGGACAGGACATAGACACAGTCAACGATAACCTGTATGCCAGAGGTATGAAAACATTAAAAAAGAAAGAATGAATCTGCTACCGGGAGAAGCAGACCCCGACCGTTTATTCCTTTAGAATCAAGACATAAGAAACAGCCAACACAGATTCGGAAGGAGGAGAAAATGTCGCTATATCTTTGCTCAGATCTGCACGGTCAATATGATCTTTACATGAAAATGCTTGACGACATCCGCTTTTCGCAGGACGATCATCTTTATATTCTCGGGGATATCATTGACCGCGGTCCAAAAAGCATAGAGATTCTCCGGGATGTCATGAAGAGAGATAACGTCACCTGCCTCATCGGGAACCACGAAATGATGATGCTGGATCATCTGAACCGGAACAGGGAACGCGGCTCTATCTGGACCATGTCAGCTAACGGCGGGACCGTAACAAAACGAGATTTTAATAAGCTTTCCGACGAAGAAAAAAGCCATATCGTTGATTACTTAAACAGCCTGTACCTGCAGATCGAGCTGGAGATTTCTCCGAAAATTTATTCTTTTTCCATTCCTCTGGGTATCGTGATCAACATGGATGGCGGCTGTGTAACGCTGCTCATCACTGCGCTGTTCCTCTCCAAAGTGTATGGAATAACAATAACCTGGGAAAGATTGCTTTCTCTTTTTATATCCGTTTATCTCTTGTCGGTGGCAACTCCCGCAGTACCGGGAGGCACCCTTCTGGTCCTGCCGGCGCTTCTCCCGCAGATCGGCATTCCTGCTTCCGGTATCACCATCGTCATCGGCCTGTACTTCATAGTATCTAGATGCAGACCATGACGAATGTCACAAGCACTACTGTATGCACTTATATTGTGGACAGATGGGAAAAGGCGGATGCCGCAAAAAAAGAATAAAAAGCCTGTCCGCCGATAAGAAAGATTCCCCTTTTTTGGAGATCGGATGAGCCGCCATGAGTCGTCAGAGACTCCCCGGAGATTCATCCGAAATCCGCCATGAATAATTTTCTCCAAGAGGCCGCCGTACTGGATATAAGCGTCAGTGCGGCGGTTTTCTTATGACGCGGCCCGGGAAAGGGATTTTTCCGCCTGTCGGCGGACACGGGGCGGTCGGGGGGAGAGGGCGGCGGGGCCGCCTCTATCCTGTTTTATGACGCGGCCCGTATAATGTATCTCCGTGTAATGAATCGCCAGGTAAGGAATTCGCGTGTAATGAATTAACTATATTTTGCACTTTTCCTGCTCTAAATCTGATAAACTGAAAAAGAGCCGGGAATGGAAATACGAGGAGGCGGTCCATGACTCAATCTGCCTCCGTGGATGAACTGCTTTTCTTTGACTCAAAACAACAGGCACTGCCCTTATAGATGTCTTTACGAGAGAGATGGAAGAGCAGGTCAACTGAACTGAGAGGTAAACGAAGTATGGCTTTTGATTTCAAGAAAGAATACAAAGAGTTCTATATGCCAAAAAATAAACCCGGCATCGTATCGGTGCCTGGCATGAATTATATTGCGGTCCGCGGACAGGGAGATCCCAATGTCGAGGGCGGCGAATACAAGCAGGCGATTGAACTGCTGTACGGCATCGCCTATACCATCAAGATGAGCAAAAAAGGCAATCACCAGATCGAGGGCTATTTTGACTATGTTGTGCCGCCGCTGGAGGGCTTCTGGTGGCAGGAAGGCATCGAAGGAGTGGACTACGTGCATAAGGAAAACTTCCATTGGATCTCGGTCATCCGCCTGCCGGATTTTGTGACAAGGGAGGATTTTGTCTGGGCTGTCAAGGAAGCGGAGAGAAAGAAGAAGACAGACTTTTCCAAAGTGGAATTCCTGACCTATGACGAAGGGCTGTGCGTGCAGTGCATGCACATCGGGGCCTATGACGATGAGCCCGCCACGGTTGCATTGATGCACGCCTTCATGGAAGAGCAGGGCTATGTCCTGGACATTACTGACCAACGGCTCCATCACGAAATCTACCTGAGCGATGCCAGGAAAGTCGCTCCCGGGAAATTAAAAACCGTGATCAGGCATCCGATCAGGAAGAAATGATCCCTGGCAGTATGCCATTAAGAAAAAAACCGTGATCAGGCATCCGATCAGGAAGAAAT
>JAUNEM010000037.1:8452-18728 GCA_030525515.1 Eubacteriales bacterium | reverse complement strand
TTCAGCGGCTTTCTTCTTGGCAGCTGCTTCAGCAGCTTTTTTCTTAGCCGCATCATCGGCCTTTTTCGTCGACTCTGTTTTAGATTTCCCTGCGGCCAAAAGAGTGCCCGCAACAGGAGAAGCATTTGCTAAACCGTTTGCGCCAGCTTTCTTTAAAGCGCCTGTTTCCGCCGCTTCCACGGGCAAAAGGCTGGCCGTAAGCAGGCAGACTGTAAACATTGCTGCAATAACGCGCTTAAATGATTTCATGCTGTCTTTTTCCCCCATCAATTCAACATTGCCAAAAAAGGCAAACCTCTGTGCTGTTATTTCCAGACCATCTTCCAGATTATCCTCTGCATCCTCTGCCGGAGCAAGGCTCTTTCGGCCTGTACAAATTCTGTGTATGCATCAAAAAATTATCCCCCTGCCCCCTGTAGAACAGAACTCACTCCGGAGAAAGAATCGTTACTTTTCACGGTCTCCACGTTCGAGATAACAAGTGTTTTTGCATGGGTTTTCATGCAAAAAACCCGAGTATTACAAAGAATCCCGCTTTACACAGGAATTCATCGGTGAGCACCCGGACTTCCGGGAAGAAGGACTAATATCCTGAATCAAAGATGATTATACCAGTTTTAAAGATATTTGTATCGGGGAATCCGGTGTTTTCCGAATAAAAGTAGTAAATCGTGTTACAGTTCAGACCCAACTGAAACGCGAGGCGTTTTTCGCGGCTTTATCGCGAAAAACCCGAGGCGAAAAACCCGAGTACAACAAATCATTCTTTACTATGGAAGGGATACTGTCCCCGCGGACATAGATGTGTTATAGTTGAGTTGCGCGTAGATTTCATTCTACGAGGTTTGTGACACACAGCCATGCTTGCGGGCAGCTGCCCAAGGCACTGAAGAAAAAAACACTACCATGTACAAGGAGGACTGAAAGAATATGAAGGTTTTAATGCTCAATGGAAGCAGGAACGCAAAAGGATGCACTTTCACGGCTCTTTCCGAGATCGCAAAGGAACTGACAGCGGCGGGAATCGATTCGGAAATCGTTCACATCGGCAAAGACGCGATGAACGGAAATATTGACGCGGCCGTGAAGGATGTTGCCGCCAGGCTGAAAGAGGCGGACGGACTGGTGATCGGTTCTCCGGTCTATTATGCATCCGCTTCCGGTGAAGTCGTTGCTTTCCTCGACAGGCTCTTCTGGACAGCGGGAGATGACCTCCGCCACAAACCCGGCGCCGCGATCGCCTCCGCAAGACGCGCGGGCACGACGGCGACCCTGGATGTACTCAACAAATACATCCAGTACTGCGAGATGCCTCTTGTGACCTCCAATTACTGGCCCATGGTTCATGGCTTTTCACCAAAAGATGTCATGGAGGACAAGGAAGGCCTGCAGATCATGCACACACTGGGCAGAAATATGGCCTGGCTTCTCCAGTGCATCGAGGCCGGCAAAAAGGCGGGCGTGCAGGAACCTGCGGCTGAGCAGAAGGTGTTCACAAACTTTATTCGATGACGGATCAGACAATTGGAAAGGAGACAACAATGGATAACTCGATTATGTTTAAACTGACATATGGGCTTTTTGTCCTGACAGCAAAGGACGGAGAAAAGTCCAACGGCTGTATTATCAATACTGCCATGCAGCAGACCTCAACTCCGAATGTGATTTCTATCACTGTCAACAAACAGAACTACACGGAGCAGATGGTAAAGAAGACCGGAAAATTCAACGTTTCTTTCCTTGATGAGAGTGTGACGTTTGATACTTTCAAACATTTCGGCTTCCAGAGCGGCAGGGATGTGGACAAGTTTGCGGATTTTGCGGACGCAAAGACAGCGGCAAACGGCATACCTTTTATTACAAAGGGCGCAAACGCCTATCTGTCCTGTGAGGTGAAGCAGTCCCTGGATCTGGGCACACACACCCTTTTCCTCGCGGAAGTGATTGACGGGGAGATTCTCTCCGACCAGGCTTCGATCACATACACCTATTACCAGGCAAATGTGAAGCCCAAGCCGCAGAAAGTGGAAGAGAAGAAGGCCGGCAAGGTCTGGGTCTGCAAGATCTGCGGTTATGAGTATGATGAAGAAGAGGAAGGCGTTCCTTTCGAGGATCTTCCCACGGACTGGACCTGCCCCTGGTGCAAGCACGGAAAACAGGATTTTGAACTGAAAGCCTGACAGGCTGGCGGACCTGCGGAAGGGAAGACTGTACCGGCAGGGCCCGGCAGGACGCAAATTTAATCTATAATGACAGGCAAGTTACTTTCCACGCCCCCGATAGGGCGTGGAGAGTAAAAATGAGTCAGAAAGAACGCTGAAGAACAGTTCCTTCTGACTCATTTTTCTTTTACAGGGAGTGGAATTCGGTGTATCATAAAACAGAAAATGAGCAAAGCATTTCCATGATAATAATTGGATAATAATTGCCGGGACATGGAGTAACGTCCTGAAAAAAGAACGGGAGCAGGGCTCCTGTACGGAGATGGTGAGAAAAGATGGTAAGGAAAATAGCAGTCATCGTCTGTTTAGTGATGACAGGATTGTTGATTTGTATATATGCCGGTACCCGGAGAACATCGGAGAACACTTTTCGAGGGGAAGCAGGTAAAAAGCTGTCAGGTGATAAGCAGACAAATGATAATCAGTCGGATGATACCCGGACAAATAATAATCAGCCAGATGATACATATGGAGGCGGATTCCCTGTTTTCCAGAATCGTTCTCCGGTAACCACGGTTCAGGAGAGAACCTCGCCGGGATCAGCAGCCGGGAGGGTTCTTGACAGCGTTCTGGCCGCCGATGACTTCGTGAAGATGAAAGAGAAGGGGAGTGGAAACAGCCTGTCCCCCGATGAACTGTCCTGGATCGGAGGAGCGGCAGCGGTGGACTATTCGACAGGCATAGTGTATCTGCCCTGCTGCATAGAAAACATGACCGCAGGGGATAAAGGACTGTCTCCGGAGCAGAGCCGGGCTGTCTGGGGAAGCCTTCTGGCCGGCCTGAAACCGGCTTCAGAGAGCGATAAAATCTGGTATCTGGAGGACAGGATGGCAGAAAATCTCCCCGCAGCTATGGAAGAAGGACACCTGTTTGAGGCCGTCCTGCAGAAAGAGGATGAAAGCATTGCGTTTTCAGTGGCGGTGTCAGGACTGCCCTTCCTTATGATTGACCAGACGGACGGGGAGGAAATCGTAGAAAAGGAGGACCACTTCGGGCAGATAACTGTATTTCCGCTTCAGGCATTTGCAGTGGCCGGAACCCGTACAGATTCAGGCTCGGGGAAAGCTCCGTCCGGCATTGCGGAATATCTGGGAAAAATGATGACGGCGCTGGACAGCGAAGGTACAGGGAACACCGTGTCCGGGACTGCTTTGACCTCTCTCTGCAGTTTCCATGTCCGCGGGAATTTTGCGGCGACCATGGATAAGAAGCCCTGGAAGGTAGCCCTGAAAGATAAAAACGGAGAACAGCGGAAAGAGAGCATCCTGGGGATGCGCAAGGACGATGACTGGATCCTGAATCCCATGTATTCGGACATGTCTAGAGTGCGGGAGAAAACCGGCTATCAGCTGTGGGAAAAAACGTCAGCTGTGACAGAAAGCTTCGTTGCCTCCTCCCGCATGCAGTATGTGGAGCTGCTGTTCAATGGATCCTACCACGGAGTCTATGGGCTGACGGAGCCGCTGGACGGCAGACAACTCGGTCTCTCCGATGGAGACCTCCTCTACAAAATACGCCAGTGGCCATGGGAATTTGACTATCTGTCCCTGTACAGTCAGAGGACGGGTGAAACGGAAATAGAAAACGGGCGCGGCGGTGCTTCTGTCCGTATGATTTACCCGAATCAATGGACAGAAAGCTCGGACTGGGAACCGATGGAGGCCTTTCACCGTTTCTGTTTCAAGACGCGTGATCTTTCCACTCTGGCCGAAGCCGGGATCGGCTATGACCGCGACAGCATCATTCAGCTCAACCTTTTCTGCAGCCTGGTTCAGGCGCCGGACAACACCTGGAAAAATTCTATCCTGATCGCAAAAAAGGTAAAAGAAGGAATGGATCCTGCCGGCACCATGGATCAAAACAGCGATCCTGATTCGCAGGGTCTGCGCTATGTTCTGTACCGGGACACCTGGGATTTGAATTACACCTTCGGCGACCATTCAATAAAACCTGTTGAAAAGAGACAAACTGAATTCAGTATGGAAAGAGTTGAACGATATGACTACGGTTATGACTGCACCTACGATTACGGCGCTTTCCGGACTGCTGACAGCAGTATAAAGCAGAGGACCAATGAGCTCTGGTCACTCTGGAGGGAGAAAGGCATCACCGAGGACTATCTCTGCGGACTGGCGGACACTGCGCTGGAAGAACTCCGCACCAGCGGCGCACTCTTTCGCGAGATGCACCGATGGCCCCAGGATCAGGATCCCGCAGACGCAGTTGAGGATATGAAAGAATGGATTCGCCGGAGATTTGCTTTTCTGGACCGCCATTTTGAACTGACTGATTAAAGCTTCATAATTCCCGTTTCATTATGCTATTATAGACAATACTGCGAATGTTGTGATTGAAGATCTCCGGGCACAGGGGGTAAAGCAGATCGACGCCCTCTTTATCAGCCACGCGCATGGTGACCACTACGGAGGACTTTCAAAAGTCTGCAAGGCTTTTCCTGTGAAATGGCTGTATCTGCCCGACCCGACAGAGCTTGATAAATATCAGAGGACTTATGGAAATTCCCTCCGCAGGCAGTCCAAAAAAGTAAAGAATTTCCGTTGGTATAAGCAGGGATACAGTGCCATGATCGGTGAGATCAAATTCCGCTGCCTGTTTGATTGTAAAGCGAAAGATCTGGCGGAAAAAGTCGGCGCGCACTGTTATTCCATTGCGGATGACGGGCATGTTGAAATTGATATCACCGGAAAGAAAGTAGCAGTGACCACGTCGAAAACGGGAAAGCACGACAGCTATACCATATAAACTTACACCAAGCAGCGCGGCACTATTCATACATGTTTGCGGGCAGCTGCCCATGGCACTAAAGTATTTAAGAGTGCAGGAGAGGAGATATACTATGAAAATACATATGTCCAGACGGGTTATTTCTGTTTTTGCCTTGATGATGCTGATCCTGACAATGGCAGCTCTGACAGGATGCGGGAGCAGAAAGGAAGAGGACGAGGAGAGCAAAACATTTATCGATGTCACGGATGACGGCCTTGTCGCGCACTTTTATGGAAACAACAAAGGTGTGGCAGGAGGCTCCGGCATCACAATCGGCGAAGGACAGTATCTCTCCATTGATAACCAACTCAAAGAAGGCGGAGTACATGTCACGGTGACAGCCGGAGGAAATGACGTGAATGCTGCTCCGGTAAAGGAGAATCACCCGGCAGCGATTGACTACACATTTGACGGGAATGGCGGGGTTACAGATTATTACGAGATCGAGCCCGGCAGCTACATGGTCGGCTTTTCTGTCGAGGAGAAGGCTGTCGGAGACATTTATGTCAATGTCAAAACAGAGAAATGAGAATGACCGCTGCCAGCAGGAAGCGGCCGGGACAGAAGAAATGCGCCGGAAGCCCGGCGCATTTCTGTTTCTGTTTATGATACGGTCTGTGCAATGTATTTTTCCGCCTTGCGGCGGACACGGCCTGTGCAATATATTCTTCCGTCATGCGGCGGACACGGGCCTGTCGGGGGCAGAGGGCGGCGCGGCCGCCTCTACCCTAAAAAAGGAGTATCAATAAGCATTCCATGTGAAGGAGACAGTACGTTCCACATAATAGCCTTTTGCGTTTCTGTGGTGGCGTCTGTTTGCCTGCAGATCACGGGAAAGCAAAATGTAGTAGGTTCCTTTGGGAAGCACCTCTGTCTGGGACTTATTCGCATAGAGGAAAGTAACATCGTACATCTTCCCGTCTTTGTCGATTACGATGGGGGTAAAAACACCATATCCGTCTTTTGAGGCCGCCCAGATTCTGATCCTTTTGCTCTTTGTAAGGTCTACTTTATACCACTTGGTGAATTCATATCCGTAGTCAAATACCAGCATCTTGTTTTTGCCGGCCTTCAATGCCTCAGCCTTTGCCATGCAGTAGTTGGAAGTACGGGCCTGCTTTACGAATTCATATTTGAACCGCATTTTATCGTGAGATGCGTAAATATAATAGGTTCCCTTGGGCAGGGCAATGTAACTTGTGTCGTCGTAGACATTCATTGTCCTTATACCGGCATCGGTATAATTGGTTTCGATTGATAATCTGGGAGCATTGTGGTGGCTTGTGGTCTTGCTTGTATCCTGATCCAGTTTGATATATCCTGTGGACGGAACTGTGAATTTATAGTAGTCCTGATATTTCTCTGAATAATTGTAAGTATACCATTTCTTCTGCTCTATGGTATGGATCCTGTATTGTCCTTTGATGGTGGTAGCAGCTTCTGCCTGAACGGGCGCGAATCCGGCTGCCAGGCAGAGTATAGCCAATGCGCAGATCAACTGTTTCAAATAGCGTTTCATAACAATTCCTCCTTCTGAAAATGAATAAAAAGATTAGTTGGTACTATTATACAACAATACTTTTAATAATCATCAATAATTGAACATTATTTACGAAAAAAATATATGAAAAAAAACACAAATAAAATCATGAAAAAGGAGTTATAAGGGAGATTTCGCTGCCGGATGGGAAATGCGGCTTTGACCCGGGTGATGGAAAAAATAAGGACCTGCAGACACCTTTTCTTGTAAACAGGCTCATTATGCTTTATATTTTCAATATAGATGATGTTCCCCAGGGCACTGAGATCCTGCGGTTGTCTTGAAAAGTGTATAGTGTATCCACCCCGGGTTTACCCGGACATAAGAGAAAGGCGGTAATGCGGATGTCAATGATCAATTACAAGTATTGCCGGATTCAGGGACTCGAGCTTGCGGAAAATACCATGTATGCCAAAGGAATCTTCAGTATGTGCATGCAGATGATTCAGGATAAGGTGATGGAAGGAGAGGACAAGGACCTGTATCTGGAGATCGACAGCTGGTTCGCGGAGAACCTCCCCTGGCCTCCGCCGTGCAAAAACCAGGAAAAGGTCGTCTGTTTTTTCAAAACGGAGAATTCCGAGGAGATGATGAAAATGATCCGGCCTGCCCTGTGGCTGCTGGAACGGTATCATCATCCCTATTTTCTGGTGTACACGAACACACCCGGGGAAATTGTCTACGAGGACAAATATCAGGTGGCGGTCAAAGTTCCCGGTGAACTGAAGATTGAAAAGCTCCAGGAGAGCTGGAGTCCCGACTGAGGATTCCTGACAGGCCGGAGTCGGAGTCCCAACGGGGATTCCCGGCAGATTAGAACCCAGACTGAGGATTGTCGGCAAACTGGAGTCCGGACAGGGAATTCCTGACAGGCCTGAGTCCCGACTGAGGATTTCTCACTGGCCGCAGCAGTTTTACAATGTTTCAAAAAGGTACAGGTGATTAAATTTTGGAAGAACACAGCAAGAAGAGACACAAAAAACACGGCAAAAAGGAAGGAGGTTTCTCCGGCCAGATCGGTTTTGTAATGGCTGCCGCGGGAAGCGCGGTGGGAGTCGGGAATCTTTGGAGATTTCCCTATCTGGCAGCACAGGACGGCGGAGGACTTTTTATTCTGATCTATCTGATCCTGGCACTCACATTCGGATTCACCCTGCTGACCTCGGACATCGCGGTGGGCCGCAGAACCGGCAAAAACTCGATCAACGCCTATGCGGAGATGAGCCCCAAATGGAAGTTTCTGGGAATTGTCACATTTCTGGTTCCGGTTCTGATCATGACTTATTACGCGGTCATCGGAGGATGGATCGGAAGATATATCGTGGTCTACCTGGCGGGTCAGGGCAGTGATGCCTCCATCGACACCTTTTTTAACAGTTTCATTACAAATCCGGTACAGTCTTCCATGTTCGCTGTGATCTTCATGTTCATCACAGCCTGGGTCGTATTCAACGGAGTGGAGAAGGGCATTGAAAAATACTCCAGAATTCTGATGCCGGTCCTTCTGCTGATGATCGTCGCGATTGCGGTGTTTTCCCTCACCCTGAAGTTCACAGACCCCAGTGGAGTTACCCGGACAGGTCTGCAGGGTCTGTACGTTTATCTGGCGCCGGACTTTGAAGGCATCACGATTGCCCGTCTGATGCAGATCCTTCTCGACGCCATGAGCCAGATTTTCTTCTCGCTCAGTGTCTCCATGGGAATCATGATCACCTATGGTTCCTATATTAAAAAGGATGTGGATATCAATTCATCGGTCCACCAGATTGAATTCTTCGATTCGGGTGTTGCCCTGCTTGCCGGTATGATGATCATCCCTTCGATCTTCGTGTTCGAGGGAATCGAGGGAATGGGGGCGGGACCCAGCCTCATGTTTGTCTCCCTGCCCAAAGTTTTTCATTCCATGGGATTTATCGGGAATATCGTAGGACTTCTGTTTTTCCTGATGGCAGGGTTTGCAGCCCTGACAAGCTGTGTTTCCGTGCTTGAGACCATTGTGGCCAACTGCATGGAAATCTTCCACACCAGAAGAAAGAAAACCACCCTGGTCCTGACCGTGGTCTACACGATCGCTTCTGTGATCATTGCGCTGGGATACAGTTCCTTTTATGTTGAGATTCCCCTTCCCAACGGAAGCATAGCTCAGATTCTCGACCTGATGGATTATATCAGCAACAGCTTCATGATGCCCTTCATCTCCCTGCTCTCATCAATCCTGATCGGATGGGTCATCGGCCCCGACTGGATCGTGGAGGAAGTGGAGTACGGCGGAAAGAAGTTCGGCCTCAAAAAGCTCTATGCCGTCATGATCCGCTACATCGTCCCTGTGATGATGTTCGTTCTGTTCCTCCAGTCCGCCGGAATTCTCGGCTGGTTCGGCCTGTAATCGGTGACCGGATGCCGGACGGAGGCTGATAGAGAATCTGTTTCTGCGGATTCCGCTGTGAGCAGACCCGATGGAATCCGGACGTATTTGACAGGATATCTGTCCCTGCAGATTCTTTGTGCGTATTTTAGACGGAATCCGGAGTCAGAAGGGACGGTTTAAAACAATACAGGCGGTGAAAGATTGACAGGTGATTTGAAACCCCGCATTCTGAGCTTTCCGATCGGGGAAGACGGAGCGGGAGAGACGATAAAAGAATATTTAAAGAAAAGGGTCGGTTTTTCATCCAAACAGCTTAGCCGGTTCAAATACCGCAAAAACGGGATCATGGTCAATGGGGAGAGACGCTATGTAAACTATCCCCTGAAGGAGGGCGACCTGCTGGAAATAAGCCTGACACGGGGCGGAGAACCTGTGGAGGAGGCTGTAACGTGTTCCGGGGAAAACGGAATTCCGGGACCGGACCAGGCTTGTGACGGAGAGAAAATGCTGTCAAAAGACTGTGCCGGAGATCAAAAGGCAGATGAAGGAACAGCCTCTTCCGGAGGATATCTGGCGGCCAGAGACGGCCGCCTGCAGAAGATCTGGGTATCGCCTGTTCCCTGGCTTTCAGAGAACTACCCTCTGCATATCCTCTATGAAGATGAGGATATCCTGGCAGCGGACAAGCCGTCCGGTGTGGTCTGTCATCCCAGTCCCGGACATTTTGACGACACTTTGTCAAACCAGGTCGCAGAGCATCTGGGGAGAATCGGGAAGGAACTGGACGTCCGCGTGACGGGGCGCCTGGATAAAGACACTTCCGGGATTGTCATTTTCGCCCTCAATACCGAGACGGCAGCCCAGCTGATCAAACAGCGTAAAGCATCTATGATGAGCAAGCTCTATATTGCCCGTGTGCGCGGTCACTTTTCGCAGCCGGCCGATGGGCGGGATCAGCAGAAGGAGTCTGCCTCAGCCGGCGGGTTGGACAGGCAGAAGACCCCTGCCCTGGTCCGCTGGACGGATCAGCAGAAGGAGTCTGCCTCAGCCGGCGGGTTGGACCGGAAGAAAGAAAATGCTCCGATCCGCGGGACGGTGGACAAACCGCTGCGCAGGGAGAGCCCCGATTCTTTTCGCATGGTGACGGCAGCAGACGGAAAAGAGGCGCGCACCCATTACCTGGTGCTGGCGGAAGAGGAAGACGGAACTTCACTTGTCGCCTGCCGGATCGAGCACGGGCGCACGCACCAGATCCGTGTCCACATGGCCTCCATCGGCCATCCTCTGGTCGGAGACCGCCTTTACGGAAGGGAGGCAGAAGGCTCCTTATTTTCCCAAAAGCGCTGTGCCCCGGATCAT
>JAUNEM010000037.1:0-8352 GCA_030525515.1 Eubacteriales bacterium | reverse complement strand
CGGATTGTGCCCCGGGTTCAAAGGAAGACCTGCCCCTGCGGGGACATGGTCCGGATCAAAACAGGAAAACCGGGCATGGAACAATGCCGGAGTTTCCGGAGGTTCCCCTTATGCTTCACGCATTCAGAGCGGAACTGATTCAGCCCTTTACAGGAGAAAAAATCTTTCTCGAGGCGCCCCTGCCCGACTGGGCGGAGGCCGGCTGCGTCCTGGAAGCTCTTTCTGCGGATCAGGGGGCAGTGTTCAATTAAGAAAGGATAATAAATGATCAGGTTGATCGCGAGTGATATAGACGGGACGCTTGTTCCGGACAGTTCAGATCATATTGATCCTGCTTACTATGATCTGATTCGGGAATTGAAGAAAAAGGGAATCTGGTTCTGTGTCTGCAGCGGCAGGCAGTATCACAGCATGATGAAGCTTTTTTCACCGGTTGCGGATGACATTTTCTGTATTACAGAGAACGGAACACTTATACGAAGCAAGGAAAAAATCATCCACAGGTGGGAACTCAGGACCTGCGACTACGGTCCCCTTCTGGAGGACATCCGCAGGATCGACGGCGCTTCGGCAGTCGTTTCCTATCCCGATGTGTCCTATGTGGAAAGCGGGGAAGACAGTGTGGTGTACCGCTTCCTCAAAGAGAGTTATCGTTACAGGATTGAAAACGTACCGGATCTGATGAATCTCCCTCATGAGGGTGTCCTGAAGATGACCATTCATTGTGAAAACTGCGAGGAAAGATGCAGAAGTCTGCTCGAATCTCACTGGGCATCAGATCTGAGCATGGCTTCCTCCGGAGTTCAGTGGATTGACATTTGCTCCCGTGAGAGCGGCAAGGGGGAGGCTCTTGCCAGGCTTCAGAATTATCTGGGGGTGACCAGGGAGGAGACCATGTATTTCGGAGATAATATGAATGACCTCCCCGCTTTTGAGAAGGCGGGAATCTCGGCCACAGTGTCGAATGCCAGGGCAGAAGTGCAGGAGAGGGCGGATATTATCGGCGGGTCCTATGACGAGCTCGGCGTACTTGTGGAAATCAAACGTGTACTGGGGATGAAATAACTGGGTAAAAAAATCAGGAAAAAGATTCAGTAAACAGATAAGGGTCACTTGTATCATTGCTGCCTGCTACAGGAAGGAGAACAGTATGCACATTATCGAAAACGATATTCTGAAAGTGGAGATTGCTGAGCACGGCGCTGAGCTCTGCAGCATCTATGACAAGAAGAAGCAGCACGAGGTTGTCTGGACTGCGGATCCGGCCTACTGGAACCGCCATGCGCCCGTCCTGTTTCCCTTCGTGGGAAAGGTGAACGGAGGATTCTACCACTATAAGGGACAGAGCTATCCGATGGGACAGCACGGGTTCGCGCGCGATATGGAGTTTACTTTTGTGGGTGAAACCGCGGACTCCGTCACCTTCCGCCTCTGTGACAACGAGGAGAGCCGGAAAAAATATCCCTTCTCCTTTGAACTCGAGATCACTCACCGCCTTCAGGGGCGCAAGGTCACTGTCGAATGGAAGGTGAAAAATCCCTCTGCCGACGAACCTCTCTATTTTTCCATCGGCGGCCATCCCGCGTTCAACTGCCCTGTGGATGAGGGGGATAAAAAGACCGACTATTTCATCCGCTTTGACGGTCATGAAAAAGACGCGGAAATCCCCTATGTGCTGATTGACCAGCCCTCACAGGGAGTCGATGCAGAGAACGTACAGAAGCTTTCGCTTGACGATGGATTTATGGCCATCACAGACACGACCTTTGACCGGGATGCTTATATCTTTGATGAAGGAATGGTCCAGACCGTGACCCTTTGCTACCCGGATAAAAAGCCTTTCGTGACCCTTTCCGCTCCCGGCTTTCCCTCGTTCGGCGTCTGGTCCAAACCTCACACGGACGCTCCCTTTGTCTGTCTGGAGCCCTGGATCGGCCGCTGTGACAATATGGGATTCGACGGCGAGCTGCCGCAGAAGTACGGCGAACAGTGCGCCGCTCCCGGTGAAGTGTTCGAGGCGTCCTATACAATCGAAGTCAACTGAAAAAGGGTCTCCGGGTGAACATGGAACATGGGCCGGCATGGCTCACTGTAAGGACATGGGTCAGCATGGCTCTTTGTGAGGCATGTGCCGGCCCGGCTCTTTGTGAGGCATGTGTAAGTCAGGTCCTTTGCGCGGGCTGATGTCAGTCAAGCAGGGGGAGGAGGTCCTCCGGGCGGTCGATGATGGCAAAAGGATGCAGCGTTTCCAGAAAATCCCTGGGGCGGAATCCCCAGGAGACACAGACGCAGTCCATGCCTGTGTTGACCGCGGTCTCGACGTCCACCTCGGAGTCTCCGACATAAAGAGCCTCCCGGGGGGTGATTCCGAATCGCCTCAGAACCGAGACGACCATGTCGGGAGCGGGCTTTCTGCGGATTCCTGCCTGTTCACCGGCAGCTTCGTCAAAGAGATTCTCAAAGCAGTCCCCTGCAAGCTTTACAACTGCGGGATCAGGCTTGTTGGAGACGACAGCGGTTTTAAAGCCTTTGCTTCGCAGAGCGCGCAGAAGATCGAGGATCCCGTCGTAGGGGCCGGTCCTGTCCATGCTGTGCTCCAGATAATGAGGACGGAAAACATCCTCGATTCTGGCAACCTCTGCCTCGTCGATGCCCGCCACCGTCATGAAGCCGGGAGTCCCGATGCGTCTCAGTTCTGCGGAATCGTCAATGCCCGCCTCCATGGCGAGCGCCCGCTGCAGGGCTGTGTGCGCTCCGCTGCCGAACATGCGGAATCCGTCTTTTCTCGTGAAATCATTCCGATGTCCGCAGCGCCCCATTGCGTAATTGACGGACACAGTCAGATCGTCGACTGTATCGAGAATCGTTCCATCCATATCAAAAATCACTGCTTTATATCTCATACGTTATCTCCATAGGGAAAATGCCCCCGCCTCTGCACGTCAGAAAAGGCGGGGGATTTATTTTTTATTGCGCAGGATTCGCGTGCGGATCTTTCATTATCTGGAAAACAGCTTCTCCCAGATAGAAGGGCCTTTGTTATTGTCGGAAGGCCCGTGGAAATTGTCCATGATCGCCGAGACGACCGCACGGATTTCCTTTGTGGTGACGATCCCGCTCTGCAGAAGATAAGGTGTCTGTGAGGTGCCGTCGACGTAATAGAGCATTCCTTTTTTTCCGAGCTTTTCCGCTCCCTTGCGGTCAACCATGACGTAGGAATCGGCTACGGTGTCGGTGCGCAGACATACGCGCGAGGAAAAACTGTCCTTGACGGAACGGAAGTATACGCTCTTTTCCGAGGCGGCGATCACATGGATACCGCAGTCCGCAGCCATGTCCGAGAGCCGCTCGAGAAGGCTGGCAGCCTTGCGCTTGCCGAGGGAAGCCAGATTGGAATACTCCTCTATGATCACGACCAGATGTTTCATGAGGCCCGCCCGGCGGTTGAAATCATAGATTGTCCGGCACCTGCTCTCATAGAGCGCGGCATAACGGCGGTCCAGCTCCACGTTCAGATCCTCCAGAAGCTCCAGCTCTTCTTCCGGGTCGGAAGAGATTTGACAATAGGGAATCTCAGCGTAGCGGTCAAACTCGCTGCGCCGCTGGCCGCAGAGATAGAGCTCAATTTCCTCAGGAGCATGAGAGAGAAGGAGACTGATGATGACACCATGCAAAAAAGCGGTGCGCCCCGCCCCCGCAACAAGCAGGTGGGGTGTCCGCGAAAGATCCGCAAAGTAGCTCTGCCGGTAGATATCCATTCCGACCGCGACCGGAATTCCGGGAGAGCGGTCAAATTCACTGTCTGTGAGAATATCTCCCAGATAGACCTGATCCGTCTGCCAGGGGACATCGATGTAGATGTGCCCGTCGGCGCGGTAGACCTGTATATCACTCTTATTGAAGATCGCCTTGTAGGTGGGGAGAAGACCGATGATGCGGTCCGCGCTTCGTCTGTCATCGGGTATGATTCCGAAACGGGTCAGAGTCGGCCCCTGAAGCTGTGTGTCGAGGAGACCGTCTATTCCGTTTTCCGCCCAGAGATCGAACAGTTCATCTGTGTATGGCTTGAGGGAGCGCTCGTTCCACCTTGTATGATATTTTAATAAATCCTTGGTCAGAGGAAGTACAAATTCGCTGTTTATCACTGTTTCTTTCTATTTATGTTGAAATACTGAATAAAACCTGTATCGTATTGAAATTTTGTATTTGCCGGATCCGGTATATCCTGATTTGGAATATCCTGATCCGGTACCTTTTGATCCGGTTATTTGAAAAAACTCTTTTGACACTTATTCTCCCGGAACGGATTTCTTTTGATCCTTATAACCGGAAAATACAATCTGAAAAAACCGAAAAAAATGAAAAATCGAAAAAACCCTCTGCGGGCGCCGTCCGGAAGCAGCCGGGGATTCAAAGCCCCAGAAAATCCATGAAAGTTTCGATGACTACGTCCATTTTGCGAGGATCCAGGAAGCGATGGTCCGCGTCTTCGACAAGGCGGCAGCTGATGCCGTTCCTGTCGGCAAATTTTACGACTTCCCGATAAGGAACCAGTTCATCTTTTGTGCCCTGTACGATCCGGATGCGGTCGGCGAATTGGCTGAAGTCGTGTTTTCGGATATCTTCGTTTTTTAATTCCTCCACAAAGGAGGGGGTGATCTCAACGAGACGGTCAAATCCTGAAAAAACATGCCCGCCTTCTGAAAGGGTCTTCAGATCTTCCGGCGGTAGAATTACTTCAGTGAGGACATAGTGCATGACGATTGCAGGACAGCGCAGGCAGATCCTGCGGAAAGGGCTGCAGCCGTGGTCTGCGAGATATTTCAGAAGAAGATAAGCTCCGAAACTGGTCGCGCAGGCATCGAGAATTTCAGGGTGATATGTATCCTGCACAAATTTTACGACCGTGTCAAGATATTTATCGCAATCTTTGAGAACAATATATTCATGCGGATCATCGCCGTGCGCCGGCCAGTTGAAGATGACCAGGGCGGTGTCGCTGTGCCGTTCGAGTATTTTCTCAGAGAGGAGCTGAGCAGCTCTGTTATCTTTGTGCCCCGCAAAACCATGGCAGAATACGATGACACGACTGAAAGAGGGAGACACGGGAGGCATGCCGTCTTCCTCTTGCGGAATCCCCTGAGCGGAAGGGCTGAAATATATTTTACACCTTATGTCAAAATCTGCACCAGAGAGATTAAAATATTTTTCCATATCGCCATATCCTTTGGAAGCGGACCCGGCATTCGTTCGGGTATTTCCTCGCTGTTTTATTCATACTATACCATGATTTAGAATGGCATGTTATAATAATTCTCTAAAATAAAGTGCGGCGTCCTTTATTTATTGTGTGGGGCGTCGGGCGGTGTGCGGCTTTTGGCAGATGATTTTTTAGCGAACGGAGGTCATATCCAGGAATGCAGATAAAGATGATCGGGATCGATCTTGACGGGACGCTCCTGACGAAAAACAAGGTTATGACGTCAGTGAGCAGGCAGGCGCTTGAAAAAGCAATACAGGCCGGAGTTGAAGTTGTGCCTGTGACAGGACGTCCCTATACGGGAGTGCCGGCAGATGTTCTGGAGATTCCCGGAATCAGATATGTCATCACTTCCAACGGGGCAAACACTTATGACTGCGGCAGCGGAAAAGTCCTGCGAAAGAAACATCTGCCCCATGCGCTGACCAGGCAGATCCTGGAGCAGGCGGCAGGAGAGGATGTTATCCGCGAAATTTTTCTCAAGGGGGTGGGCTATCATGACCTCCGGACGCAGGGAATGCTGGAAGCCCGTTTTTCTGTGGCGCCGCCTATTCTGGCTTATATAAACCGGAGCCGGAAAATAGTACCTGATTTTGAAGGACTTCTATCTGATGCCACTGCGCATGTCGAGAACATTTCGCTGATGTTCCCTACTCAGGAGGCGCGGGATGAAGTACTTCAAAAGCTGAATTCTATGGGAAAGCATGAAAAAAACATGCCGCTCCAGATTCTGAAGCCATGGAAGACCGACCTGGAGATCACCCATGTCCAGGCGGATAAATGGCTGGCTCTGAAGGATCTGGGGGAGAGGCTTGGAATTACGGCGGATGAGATCATGGCTTTGGGAGACGGAGACAACGACAGGCCTATGCTGCGCGAGGCGGGATATTCCGTCGCAATGGGCAATGCCCCTGATTTTGTCAAGGAGTCAGCTGATTTCTGTACCCTCGACAATGAACATGACGGCGCGGCAGCCGCTATACTGGCTGTGCTGGAAGGCAATGTCGAAATGAAAAAAGTGCGGGATTAAAGTGTCTGTGCATGTCGCAGCAGGAAACTTTGCTTCCGCAATATTTTTCAGTCTGTGCGCTTGTGTTCCGGACAACAGCCTTCTGTTGACAGACGGCGTTGCGGCCGTCAGGAAAAGGAGTGAAGCATGTATGGTGCTATTCTGGGAGACCTGGCAGGTTTCCCTTTTGAATACCGGCAGGAAGATCTGACTGACCGGGAGATTCCGCTGTGGAATGTCCCTGCTGGCAGCAGGATCGGATCCGACCAGGCCGGAGAAATTTTTTCTGAAAAAACTGTCCTGACTGCAGCCCTGCAGGATGGTCTGCTTCGTTTTGAAAAAAAGATCCCGGGTCTGTTCCAGGGAAAATCAGGTTCGGAGGAATCCAAACCCCGGGAAGAAGCTGAGGGTAGCGGAAAAGAAAAGGCGGATCCATCTGCGGGAGAGCTCCCGGACAGCGAGAAAGGAAAAGAGGAGCCATCTGCCGGAGGCAGGCAGGCTTCTGTTTCCAGGAATACTTTTGAGCAGACAGCCGCGTCGGAGATTGAAGCTTCCATGAGACGCTTCGGAGGTCTCTATCCTCTGGCAGGTTATGCCATGGATCTCAGCGTCTGGCTCTTCCGGGAAGGGACCGGGCCTGCGGAAAACGAGGATCCGGGGCCTGCAGCCCGTGTCAGTCCTATCGCCTGGATCTTCCAGGAGGATCTCTATATGATGAGGCGCATGGCAGTTCTTCAGGCAGGCCTCACGAACACAAACCGGGAGACCCTGAAGGCGGCGGACGCAGCTGCCTGTATGGTTTTTCTTTCTATACATGGATGTACCAAAGACTATATAGCCGGCTATCTGGAGAAAGGCTTCGGTTACAGGACATCTGACTTTGAGGAAATGAAAAAAGAGATCCTGTACGCGGATTTTTCCTCAGACGGAATTCGAGCCGCGGACTCCGGACCCGGTGACGGCGGAAACAGCCGGGGGGGACAGAACAGGGGCTCATCCTCCGCATCTGAGGGTACCAGCATTCCGGCCCTCTGTGTCCGCGCTGCGCTGACCGCTTTTCTCTACGGCAGGGACTTTGAGGACGTGATCCGCAGGGCTGTCTCTTTATGCGGGAGCCGCATCGATACAGCTGCGGTGACATCGATCGCGGGGGCTGCCGCGGAGGCATTTTTCGGAATTCCCGATGAGCTTCGTGAAAGGGGCAGACAGATGCTTCCGGATCAGATCCGGGAGGCCGCGGACGCTTTTTTCAATCGCGTCGAGGAAAAAAAGAAGGCCAGAGAGCTTGTTCCGGAGCTCAAAGCGAGATGGGAGAGTGCGCTGACCAGAGCGACCCGGAGCCATCCTGCAGCAGTGCAGGGCAACGAGGAACTGGAGCGGGCGATCGATGAAGTGCTCAGGAACAAGGACCAGCAGTCCCTGAGCAATGCTCTCAGGATTCTGCGGCGCAGGGCTGCGGAAAAGGGCAGGGTCTATGTCCCGGCCACAGCAGTGAAACGGCCTGAGAAGGATATAACTTCCCCTGTAAATGGTGACCGGCTTTCCCCGTCTCCCGGCGCTGAAAAGAACGGGGCAGGAGATACAGGAAACGATACAATGACATATCGCCTGCAGGCAGTGAGGACCCGGGACGGACGACTCTGGCAGCCGGCCTTTACAAGCCGCGAACAGCTGGAAACAGCCGGAGCAGGAAAAGGGATTGTCCTGTCCTATTCCATTACTGCCCTGCTCGCCAGATTCCAGTCCGGAAAAGGCGCCGGACAGATGCCTGATGAGATCATGGGGGTAGTCCTCAATCCCGGCGGCAGGGTTTTATTCCTTCCGCGTGTTACAATCGGGGCTGTCATAGCGGGGCTGGACACAGAAGGCCCCTCTGCCTGAACGCAGTAATCTCCTGTACAGAAGGCCCCTCTGCCTGAACGCAGGAATCCCCTGTACAGAAGGCTTTCTGCCTGAACGCAGTAATTCCCTGTATCTGTTCAGGGGTGTTCCGCCGTTCCGGACAGGAAGCTTCAGTAAGCAAATCACAGGTTACTGTACAGACCCTACTGAAAATTGAGGAATAAAAATCCGCAACCTCCCC
>JAUNEM010000195.1 GCA_030525515.1 Eubacteriales bacterium | reverse complement strand
AATCAACAAATCGCGGCATTGTGATTTCTATGGCGGGGCAGTGCGGTCCGCAGCACTGACACGGAGTTCCACTATGGCGGGGCAGTGCGGTCTGCAGCGCAGGTGTATATGTGAGGTTGCGTGAAAAACGCCGCAGGCATTGGTCATGCTTCTGCGGCGTCCCTGATTTTGCTATATATGGTTTTTATGGTTCCAGACTCACTGGCTGTTTTCAGGAGCGATATGCTTCCAGGCGCCATACGCTTTCTGGTTTGATCTGCTTTCCGGCGCGATAGGTTTTCAGGAGCGATATGCTTCCAGAGTCATTTTGGTCAGTACATTTCCGATCCGGATGAAGTCTTCCGAAGAATCTGTCTGCATTCCGTCTTCAACCCATTCAGTCCACACTCCCACAAGTCCCGCAGTATAGAAGCGGGCAAGAAGGTCTTTATCCCGCTTCGGGATTCCGGTCTTCTCGGTCACATTGTCGATAAAGCTCTCTATGGCGAATTTGCTGATTTGGTGCACGTACTCCATCAGAATAGGTCTGGCATCCGAATCATAGACATGAAGGATTGCATCCCTGTGTGATTTGGAGTACCGCACAAGAGGAAGTACACAGTCCGAGGGCGATTGGGCGTCCTTGTAGATCTCGAACATGCGGGCGACCATTTTACGGCAGATTTCTCCCAGCATAACAGGAATACTTTGGTAATGGTAGTAAAAGGTATTTCTGTGTACACCTGCTCTCTCAACAATATGATTGACTGTTATTTTGGAATAGGGTTTTTCTTCAATCAGTTCAAGAAAAGCTCCTTCAAGCCTGTCATTTGCGCTTCCAGACGTCATCCAGATATCCTCCTTACGCATATACCGGCGTTATACATAGTTCCAGAAAAAGCGAAAAAATCTGATCCGGCGGAAAACCGCCGCAAATTCATCCGTAGCTTCTTCGAACAATGTCTGTTCATAACTGTTCAAAAACATAACGCCTGGTGCCTGAGTAAAGCGGGCTTAGGTACCAGTGCGAAAACCAGTAGACACACGCGGGCATATACTTAGGTTCATAGAATCAATAGGG
Organism: Eubacteriales bacterium; assembly: GCA_030525515.1. Taxonomy (GTDB): domain Bacteria; phylum Bacillota; class Clostridia; order Lachnospirales; family Lachnospiraceae; genus CAG-791. The sequence goes on along the minus strand of JAUNEM010000195.1, from coordinate 3,991 downwards.
CGCTGTCCAAAAAAAGCCCCCACTTCTTCTGATTTTTCAGCATACATGGGATTGTAAAAAATGTTCGTAATTACAACAAGTATTTTTCGCAAAATAAATTGTATTTAATTACGTACAATTTTTATTCTGGTGTATATTTTCACTAATCTTATGCGTATTTCGGTATATATGCAAAAACAATACACGAAACTGCACTAATCGTGAATTTTTTTCACGTTGCGGAGGAGACCGTTATTCCAGACTTTCAAAGCCGAAATGTCTGGTCTCTTTGAGTCTGTAATATATAAATTTTGTCCTGGCTACCTCTATTCCGTTGTCATCCGTGATAATCCCCTCCACCCAGGTAAGAGTCCTGCCGGTCTTGACAACTCTGGCTGTGCATATAATTTCTTTTCCCTTGACGGGTCGCATATAATCCATGTCCCCCTGCACGGTCGGGCCGCCGTATCCCGTGGAGGCCGCGGCAATCCCGCAGATTGTGTCCGCCAGGGCGAAGAATACGCCTCCATGCACCGTGTTGAGCGGATTCAAATGCTTCTTTTCCAGACGAATCCGGCCCGAGCAGTAACCATCGGCCACCTCCAGGACTTCCATTCCCACTTCTTTTGAAAAGCCTGCTTCCTCACAAAGAAACTTGGCAACTTTTTTCTGCTCTTCCACTTGCATTTTAAAATGTTCTTTTTTGTTATCCTGATCCGTCATTTCTGTCTCCAATCTCCGAAAAAAATATGCAACTGTATTTCAAGACCCGCTCAATGGTATTGTTAAATCCTGCATCTGCGGTGTCAGGCGCCGGGCTGCCATAGCGGCGCGGTTGGAAATCCCGCTTAGTGTAGTTTTCCTCTTTGCGCACGTATCCCACGGCTGTTAAGAAGTCACAGGTATTGTGCGATGAAGAATAAATAAGTTTAACATAAAATAAACCGGCCGACAAATGGAAGCAATGCATTTGACAAGGTTATTTGGGCGCAATCATTCGGCAATGTTATTATGAAGGAAAGGATCCGGCAAGGCTGCATATGAGGGAAAGAATCCGGCAGGTATCGGGAAGGAAAGAATTTGGCAGGATTGTTTTTTCTTTCGTAAATTTTGTGCCGATTCTGTTACAATAGTAGCAGACGAAACAATACGCCTGCGTCTGACGGCCGGAGATAAAGGTCCGGGGCAGAAAAGACAATCCTCCGGAGGCTAAGGGCGGTCCGCTCAGGAAAAACCGGCAGACACACAAGGAAAAGGGAGGTACCATCTATGTTTTTTTATATGCCTGTAAAAGTGTACTGCGAGAACAATTGTGTGCGCGCACACGCAAAAGAGCTCGCCTCCTTTGGAAAAAAAGCACTCATCGTGACAGGCAGAAGCAGTGCCTTTAAAAACGGTTCCATAGCCGACGTCGAGAGCGCTCTCTCAGAGCACGGCGTCGAATGGACTATCTTTAACGAAGTTGAGGAAAATCCCTCTGTCGAGACGGTCATGAAAGGCCGTGATCTGGGTCTCTCCCGGGGCGCGGATTTTGTCATCGGTATCGGCGGGGGTTCTCCCATGGATGCTGCCAAGGCGATTGCTCTGATGATCTGCTGCAAAGACGCGGGAGCCGACTATCTCTATGACAGCAGCGCCGTCACCGACGCGCTTCCTGTCGTCTGTATTCCGACAACCTGCGGAACAGGTTCAGAGGTGACAGCAGTCTCCGTCCTCACCCGTCACTCAATCCGGGCAAAGGGATCCATTCCCCACAAAATTTTCCCCGTGCTCGCTCTGCTCGACGGAAAATATCTGATGGCGGCGCCCCGCAGGGTAATCACTGACACTTCCATCGATGCGCTCGCTCACATGTATGAGAGCTATCTCAATACCAAATCGACCGACTTCAGCCGCATGTGTGTGGATGCCGGTCTAAAGGCCTGGAGCCGGTCCCGTGAGGCCATCCTCTCCGGGGCTCCTCTGACCATTGAGAACTGCACCGATATGCTCAACGCTTCCATGTTCGCCGGTATGGCCATCGCTCACACAGGGACTACCCTTCCCCATGGCATGAGCTATCCTCTGACCTACGAGACCGGCATGCCGCACGGCAAGGCATGCGGCTACTTCCTGTCCGGATATCTGAGGGAGGCAGATCCTGAGGATGCGGCTTACCTCCTCAAGGGAGCGGGTTTCGCGGATGTCGACTCCCTGGAGGCCTATTTCCAGGCAACCTGCGGCAGGGACCAGGCTCCTGAATCTGTCCTCATGCAGTCTATTCAGAATACCCTCTCGAGTCCGGCCAAGCTGGCCCAGTGTCCGTTCCCGGTCGACGAAGCTGTGCTTCGCCGCATAGCAGGACTGTGATTTCCATTACATCTCCGGATGATTCCTGCGGAGGCTGTCCGGAAAGTCTCTGATGGTCAGTCGGCAGATTGTCCGGAAAGTCTCTGATGGGTCAATCGGCAGATTGTCCGGAAAGCCCGCGAAATTGCGGTTGAAAGCCATAAGTACATAAAAAAAGTGCAGGTGCAGCGGGATTTCTACCGCCGCCATCTGCACTTTTTGTTTCCATGAATTCTTTTTCCGTATGTGCTCCAGTCCCGCGTCTTCCGGGTTGATGGGCGTTGATGGGTATGGGGCAAAATATTCCGTTCCGGCGCCAGGCGCATGAGTCTGCCCCCGCACGCCAGGTCATCAGCGTTTACAGTCCTTGCATCTGACCACCGGAGCAAGTCCGTTCCGGCACATAAGGTCATCAGAAACCACCGGAATTGTCCATCTCGTGATCCGGAAGCAGATTCTCTCCGGGAACGCCATAATCCCGGGCTGTACCGTTCATCTCCAGCAGTCCGCCCTGTGCGTCCTGAACATCTGACGCGTCCACATCAATGACACCCTGATCGGATCCTGTGTCCGCGCCTGTTCCGGCACTGTCTTCAACCGTTCCAAAGTAGAGTCCGCCGGGTCCCTCCAATGCAGGAAATCCCGTTTCACCTGTCTCAGCCGTCGTGTCCGTACCCGGCGCCTCCGGATTTTCTGCCGAGGAAGCATAAGCCGCTCCATCCGCATTGGCTGTATTGTCCGCGTTGGCAGCATTGGCGGCATTAGCCGAATTCACTGCTTCCGCAGCTGCAAAGGCGGCTAGAGCTGCATCGCGCGCGCTGCTGAGGGTGATCGCGATGACCATGGCAAGAATTCCTTCCGCCACAAAGCCCAGAATATACCAGAGTATCTGACCGGAAGAAAGGCCGTATCCGATCATACCTGCACAGATTCCGTGCAGCAGAACCGGCAGCAGGTAACTCATGCTGAGCATGAATCCCGCTCTGCCCGAATGACTCTTCTGGTCTGACCCCTTTGCTATGCCGTACAGGGCTCCCATAAATCCGGAGAGACCGAAATGGGCAGGGATAAACAAAAGAGCATAAACAAAAGAAATGATCGAGCCCGCAGAGAGAAAATCAGGCATGCCCGCCCTCAGAGAAGCCATATCCGCCGGGATCATCCAATAGGAGACCTGCCATGCGAGAAACATCACTGCGGAAAAGCCTGCGCCCACTGCTGCGGAGGCTGCCATCCCGTCCGCGACTGTCTCCATTGTCATCTGTGTCCATGTTGATTTCCTGAGCACAAAGTGCTTCCACGCTTCTTCAATGACTGCAGCCACCAGTACATAGCGCAGAACAGCAGAAATCAGGTAGAGGCTTTCTTCCCTGCTGCCGGAGAGAAAGACCTTCATCAGGACAGTCACCGCAAGCATTCCGCCCGCCTCCATCAGAAAAGCGGGTACGGCAGCCGCGACTCCGAGGAAAAACAGTTTCAGAAATGTGCCTGCGGATCCTCTTCCGAAAGAGCCGGACCGCAGAATCAAAAACAGTATCGGGAGAAGAGGCAGATATGCTGCAATCAGCAAAACACTAATGTTCATTTTCCCAAGCATGCCGCCATTCAGCGGTTTTCCTCCTTCCTGCAGGTTTCCCGCAACAAGTCAGTTTCCGAAATCCGGGGTCAGTCCGTCAGTTTCCAG
>JAUNEM010000194.1 GCA_030525515.1 Eubacteriales bacterium | reverse complement strand
CCATCATCGTCGGTATCATCAACAACATCCAGACCCTGCTCGGTGTTGACTCCAACATCCAGCGTATCGTCAAGGGCGCGATCATCGTCATCTCCGTTATCATCGACGTCGTGACCAAGAACTCCGCCAAGAAGGCAAGATAATAAGGAGAACAATATGTACAATGTCTTTTTCAATGTCAAGGGCGATGAGACCCTGGTCTTCCGCGGAAACTTCAAGGAAGTCAACCAGTATGAAGACAGCCTGCGGGACAGGATCCGGGCAATGGATCCTGAAGGCAACAAGTACAGCTGCGTAGTCGTCAGTGACGAGCGTCTGGAGAAACGCATCGCTGCCATCGAGAAATGGGAATCCCTCACAGAGAAAGAAAAAAAGGAAGAGGTGACAGTCGGCGGCTGGACCTATATCAAGTCCATTTATGACGCCATGCACCTGATCAAGAGCAGGTAAGTACATTCACTCGCACAGTACTGGGGGTACACATGAAAGCAACATGCCCGACTTCTACAGGGGTTAATTAATCCAGGGACTAGAAGCGGAAAACAAAAGGCTGCACGTTGACACTGTACGTGCAGCCTTTTCCATTTACTCATTTATTCTTAAGCTTTTGAGAATTCTCAGATAATCCTGATGCTGCCCGCACACATGCGTGTTCCGGAATACTGTGGAAGGGAGCATTGAGAGGAAATATCCTTATTTCTCGACGATCTTCAGGGTTGTGCCGATTTTGACTTCGGGCATGGGCTTTGCTTCAACATAGATGGTTCCGGGAAGTTCTGCTTCAGTAGCGCCGCTGAAGTTGAATGTGCAGTGTCCCAGTCCCTTGAGGGTGATGGGTGCCTCGTAGCCGACGCAGGTAATCTTGAATTCCGCACCGTCGATCACGACATACTGGCCGGGAGCAATCTCGCCGTTGATGGGATTCACGCTGACGCTGTAGCAGTAATCCTTGATCTCATCGGGAGCATTCTCGCCGAAGATAATGAACATTCCTGCATCCTTGAACTCTTCTACACACTCGCCTGCTGCCTTGACCTGATTCTCATAGATAACCTTCATTTCAAATATCCTCCTTTAAATTGCTTTTCTGTGTTTTCTTTGTTCTTTTGCGGTTTATCTGTTTTCCGGGTTTGTTTTTGATTGAATTTATGTTGTTCTCTCTTTGATGATTGTATGATAACAGTTTGCCTGTCATCTATTAATGCAGTGTATTTCTGGCTGATGGAAATCAGGTGTCCGCAGGAGGATTAAAAGTATGCCGCTGCAGGAGGGCATTGAAAAAACGGGTAACCGCAAAATCTGGTTGAAAGAGGTTTTGTAATAAAACCCGAAAAAACAACCGGCTCGTTCTCGTGGCTGTGGGCTTCACACCGTGTGAAATATCGTAAAGCGGGAGGCTCTGTCACCTGTATAGTCCTATGCTGAAGACCAGGGCGACCAGGATTCTGATCCAACCGGTCGCAAACCGGGACAGGGTGACGGAGGTGACACCCAGCTGCATGGTCTCGGGCTTCGATTCCATCATGCCCAGTCCGACGGGGATAAAATCGCAGGCGCACTGGCAGTTTATGGCAAACAGGGCAGGGAGAGCCAGAGAGGGGGCGATACTTCCCGACAGGATCAGATCTCCGGTCACAGTCGAGAAAATCTGGGCGGCGACAGCCCCGGCTCCCAGGATGGCGCTGAGACCCGGGATGGAGCAAAGGATGCCGATCAGGAAAAGGCCGGGCAGGCTTCCGCCCATGGGTTTCATGATCTCCGCGAGAAATACTGTCAGGCCGGAGCCACGGCAGATACCGATAAAGAGGGCAGCAAAGCCCATGAAGGGGAGCAGCATGTCCAGGCAGGTTTTGACGGCATCCCGCGCAGACTGGTGGAAAATACTGATCACTTTGCTGATGAAAGAAACGGGTTCCAGAATCCTGCGAAACAGGTGCCTGGACCGACTGTCGCTTCGGGAAGTACGGGAAGCAGAGCCTTCTTTTTTGGATGCGGAAAGACTGCTCCCGGCAGCGTCAGCCGCATGCATACCATTTGTGGTCATATTTTCCTCAGGCACCTCTGCTGCAGACATTTCATCCATAGACACATTAGCTGCGGACACATCTGCAGCAGAATCATTTGCAGCAGGGATATTTGTATCATGGGCAGACGAGGCATGCGCAATTGTTGCAGGTATGTCTGTACTATGGGTATCTGCTGCAAGAAGGGCTGCTGATGAGACATTTGCTCCGGAAGCAGTGCTTTGAAAGGCGGGAGAAACCTGGCCGGAGGTGACTGCGGAGACATATAAATCCTTCGTCATGTACTTTGCCAGGGGGCCGCTCTTTCCTGTCGCGAGAAGGTTGAGGGTAGGAATCCCCTTACCGGGATAGATGCCGCACCGCAGGGTGCCACCGCAGTCGATGATAGCGAGGGCTACTTTTTCGTCAGGACAGGTCTCCAGATTTCCGTTGACGGCGGTCATACCGGAAAGGGCAGTGATCTTTTCGAGCGGTTCGGGCTCCATTCCCCCTCCGGTCATATAAAGGACGATATGGCGGTCTTTGGTGGGAGTCACGGTCACAGGACCGCCGTAGCCTCCGTCCCCCCGTGTGATTGTAATGCTGCGATAAGGAGGATCCGCAGGGTCAGTATCCTGCAGAGCGGGGACTGCCTGATCTGAGGCCTGCTGCCGAAGGTTTGCCTTGCCTGCAGGGTCAGTATCCTGCAGAACGGGGACTGCCTGGTCTGAGGTCTGCTGCCGAAGGTCAGCCCGGTCTTCAGGGGCTGTGTCCTGCAGAGCAGAGGCTGCCGGAACAGTGGCCTGCTGCCGAAGGTCAGTCTGATTGGCAGAGTCAGCGTTCTTTTTTTCGGAATTGCTCTCGTCCCTGTTTCCCGCCTTATCTCTGCTGCCGTCATGAGACTCCAGAAGATCCAGAGTCACTGCGAGGCGGATGTGCTGCTTTTTTTCAAGTCTGCGGGTGATGATTTCTGTGGTATACCCGGAGATAAAATTGGCGACCAGGCCGGCACACAGATAGCGGATTGCCAGCGGAAAGAGATTCAGCCCGCGCCCGAGAACACCGTTGGCGATTCCGAGCCAGAGAAACAGTTCCGCAGGATTGATATGCTGAAAAATACCGCTGTTGGTGTGGCAGTGATAGCTTGCGGACGCAAAATAAGCGGGTTTATATTCCTCGGGCAGGTAGCGCCCCATGGAGATTGCCATGGGATTTCCCAGAATAACTGCAGACAAAAAGGGCAGTACCAGATATCGCAGCAGGGGGTTGGAACCGCACCGGACAGCCAGTCTCTCTACGCGTGAGCGGCCGACCAGCCTGGTGACGGCGTTGAGAAGAATCAGAAACAGAAAGATCTGCGGGAGCAGCTGTGTGACCCACTGAACCAGCTGCAGGGTACCCGCCTCTATGATATTACTGAAAAAATTAACAAAAAACATGCAGAACCTCCGGGTGTGAACGAAACCTTGTCCATTAAATATAACATAGACAGGGGCGCTGGCAGGACATCAATATCACCCTGCTTAAGGACTGCCTGGCAAACAAAACATCTGCCTGACAGGTAACGTCTGCCTGACAGGCGATGTCCGCCGACAGACTGATCTTCGAGGAGCAGGGCAAGCCCCAGCAGGTCCTGAGCCGCGGCATGGATTACCTTGATGACCTCGCCAAGGAAGACGAGCGCCTGGGCGCCCTTCACTTCGAGGGCCTTCCTGAGTCCTGGGCAAATCTCTACACCCGCTTTGCCATCGTTATGGACGCAAAGAACCGCGGCGATGGGGAGACCATCAAGAACACCATCTATCCCGACATCGACGCCGGCATCGACGGCATCCGCTGGATCAACGCCTGCGCTGAATCTGCCGACAACGGCTCCGTCTGGACCAAGTTCTGACCAAAATACTTTCGATCCGTGCGCGAGTCCGGAAATGAAAACACCCGCTGGCAGAGTGATAAGCTCTGTCAGCGTTTTTTTATTATGACACGGCCCGTGTAATGTAATTTCCACCTTGCGGCGGACACCGGCCGGCCGGGGGCAGAGGGCGGCACGGCCGCCTCTACCCTATTGTTATACCAGAGGTTGAATGACAAAACCAGGTGAAGAAGGTATTTTGAGTACAGAAGCAATTTAACGTTTGAAGTCACGGTGATACGTGACGGAGGATATTCTTTTTGTCTGCCGCATCGGCAGTCGGGAGGAGGTGCAGAATGTACAGAAGCCATACATATGGGAACCTGCGCATCGAGCAGATTCCCGACAAGATCCTGATCTTTTACAAGGATCATCTGCAGTACGGAACGCCGGTTCATATCATTGTCGGCACGGATTCGCAGAACTTCGATGACACAAAAATCGTATCGGTGATCGCAGTGATCTGCGAGGGCCACGGAGGCATTTTCTTCTATGAGGTCACACGCCGCGCCCTGATCCGGGATGTCAGAACAAAGCTTCATGTCGAAACAAACGACAGCCTGAAAGTAGCTGAGACGCTTGTCGGGATCATGGAGGAGAATGAAATCTACGAAGAGATGTTTCTGAACTGCCCGATCGCGATCCATGTCGATGCAGGTAACAGCCGGAACGGCAAGACGAGAGAGCTGATTCCTGAGCTGGTCGGCTGGATCAAAGCCTGCGGTTACGACTGCAGCGTCAAGCCCGACAGCTTTGTCGCCAGCACGATTGCGGACAGGATTTCGAAATAAACGGTAGACAGCGGAAAAGGAGACAAGGGACGGGTCTCTGTCTCCTTCCGCCGAGATGAGGAGACAGAGACCCGTCCCTTGTCTCCTTTGTCTCCCTGTTAAGAAAAAACAGACCAGGCACGCGGCGGGATCCGCCGGCGTGCCTGGTCTGTTTTACATGTATAGAAAGGTATGATGAATGATCTGCTTATGCTGCGTACATTCCGATGGAGAAGACGACTGCGAGCAGTACGCGGATCCAGCTGGTGATGAAGCGGGAGTACATGACGGACATGACACCGACTTCAACGGTCTCTGTCTCGGCTTCCGCAAGACCAAGTCCGACGGGGATGAAGTCGCAGGCCGCGTGGCAGTTGA
>JAUNEM010000193.1:4775-5064 GCA_030525515.1 Eubacteriales bacterium | reverse complement strand
AGCATAAGGGAATCGCCGCCTGGTTACACGCCCCGTTTTACCCCAGAGGCCTTTCCCCGTATTTGAACAATAAGAGATTGGTGTCATCCACATCAGCCATCTGGTTGACGGCCACGGTGAGAATAATGTCGCGCCGTTTCCGGGGATAGAGCACCGCGTTCCCGCTCAGTTCCAAAGCCCGGGTCGTCTCTCTCAGGTTCAGTCCTGCGGCAAGGCACAGACGCAGCACCTTATCACGGCCGGGACTGCGGGTTCCCTTCATGACCTGATAATCATATGACCTCTCCAG
>JAUNEM010000193.1:2860-4765 GCA_030525515.1 Eubacteriales bacterium | reverse complement strand
CCGCTGCTGCGAATCAGCTCTCCTGTATCCATTTCCCGGACAGCCGCAAGCGAACGAAAATACTCCGGGAAAGTCTGACAGCTGTTCACGACTTCGGGGAGTTCCAGATATTGCTCCATCTCCTGGGCAGAGTCTATGTTTGTAAGCACTTTTGCAAGATTGGATGTAGTAGATTCCTCCATGATGCACGAACCCCTTTCTTTTAAGATCCAGTCATGAATCTCCACCCCATGCGATGCCCGTCCCCTGTGGATGTGATAGTCTGCTGCTTCGCTTTATTGAGCATCCGGTAATATCCGTCTTCTCATGATCTGCAGAGTCCTGTTTATCCCTGCCGGGCTGAATGCCGCATGTACAATTTCAGTTTTTTCTTTTTTTTAATAATTCTACATCGTATTTATGCCAATATAAATGATTTTCCCTTTCGGACAGTGGGCTGTCAGCCCACCAAAGAGACTATTTCAGTGGATAAAATAATCACATAAAGAACTCATAAAAAGCAGCGCAAATGCAGGGCGGAATACCTGCGCTTTTTTTAAACCGGAGCCTATTGTATACTTGTCTTAATCAACAAATCCGGACAGCACGATACTCTGTCGGAGAGCGCGCACTCCGCGCAAAAAACGCAGTCTGTGCATGTGCTTTTACGGCTCCAGTCTGTGTCAGGGGCACACGCATTCCCAGGCAGGCTTCCCGAAAACAGTAAAACAGAGGAACCCGATATGAATGAACTGGAATTACTATGTGAACAGGCCCTATACGAAGAAATTCGGAATCTGGGCGACGGGAAATCCATTGTCAGAGATGTCCCGACGGGAAGACTATTCTACAGAAAGGTACTCACTGTCTACAACACACAGGTTTTTGCGTATCTGAAAGACCATAAGAGCCGCTACGTTCCCAGAATCGAATCCTTCCGCGAAGATGGGGACAAGCTGATCGTCATTGAAGAGTTCGTGCAGGGAAGGACGCTGCACGATATCCTCGAGAACGGGGATGACCCGCTCTCTTTTCAGGAGCGCATCAGGATCCTGACCGAGGTCTGCGACGGGCTCTCCTTCCTTCACAGCGCCCAGCCTCCAATTATTCATCGCGACCTGAAGGCCTCCAATATCATGCTGACTGAAGACGGGGTGGTCAAAATCATAGATTACGACGCGGCAAAGATTTATGTCCGCGGCGAAAAGAAAGACACTGTACTGATGGGCACCCACGGTGTAGCCGCTCCCGAACAGTACGGGTTCGCTCCCTCCGATGTGCGCACAGATATATTCGCGCTCGGAAAACTGATCGAGCGGATGCTTCCGGACAATGTGGACGCAGCCAGAATCGTTGCCCGCGCGACACATATAGATCCCAGGAAAAGATACTCGTCCGCCGCCATGGTCAGAGATCAGATCGTCCGCATCCGGGAAAAGTCTTCCTCTCTCGACACGCGTCTGGAAAAAATCGTACCCGGATTCGATCCGCGCAGCAAGGCGCATCGGATCATGGGACGGGCCGCGATCCTGCTCTTGTGTGCCGCAGTCCTTGCGGGGATCGGATTCGCTGTCTGGAGGCTGACCATTTACCCTGAACAGCGCAGGACGGCTTTCCGCGAGGAACTGGCAGCAATCGGGAAAGGCCGTTCCAGTGACGATGTTCCGGACGAAATCGATTTATTCCTGACCCGATACCCCTATGGCCGGATGAGTGCTGAGGAACAGCAGAACTTTCGCAGCGCAGTGGAAAAGGCTCTCTCAAAGTATCCGGTTATAGCATCGGAGAATAAAGACCGGATTCTTTCCATCCTGGAGGAAAAGTGCGGGGAGGAAGCCGGGAACATCCTCATTTATTCGGAAGCGGAAAAGCTCCTGAATACCGGATCCTTTGCTGCCGCTTTTGAAAAGCTGTGTCCCCTCAGAG
>JAUNEM010000193.1:2619-2850 GCA_030525515.1 Eubacteriales bacterium | reverse complement strand
CGCTGCATGGACAAGGCAGACGCCTGCGCGGAGACTTTCTATAAAAACAAAGAGAAACAGCAGTCTTCAGCCGGAAAAGCCATGGAACTATACGAGACCGTCATTTTTGCCATAAAAGGCGGGAACGAAGATACCGGCTCTGCCGAGGGTTCAACCGGCGATTCCACGGTAAAAGAGCAGGGCGCAAATGTTCCGGAGACGGTTTCCACTGAAAATGTTCCGGAGGCTGGT
>JAUNEM010000193.1:2196-2609 GCA_030525515.1 Eubacteriales bacterium | reverse complement strand
ATTCCGCTGCTGTTCCGGCAGAGATCTCAGCCGAAGGCAGGAAAGCCGCCGGCGAGGCAGAAGCCTCCCATGACCGGGTCTTTCAGGACCTCCTGGATCTGGCAGACACCCAAAGCCGGGACGGTAACTACCAGGCCGCGGAAACAACCTATCAGATGCTGAAGGAATATCAGAAGACCTCCGGGCCGGCGCAGACAGACCTTGATGAAAGGATCCAGGCAAACAAATACCGCAACGCAGAAAACAAGCTGGCCGCCGAGTCCTATGAGGATGCTTACAAGCTGTTTCTGGAACTTGGAGATTACAAGGATTCTCCGACGCAGGCCACCGAGTGCCAATACCTGACCGCCGGCAGAGACATGGAAAAGAAGGAGTACAAGAAAGCTGTTGAAGCGTATAAACTCTGCCCCGGA
>JAUNEM010000193.1:442-2186 GCA_030525515.1 Eubacteriales bacterium | reverse complement strand
ACGAAAAGCCGGACGATGAGGCCTATGCATATATCAAAGACCTGCTGGACGAAGGCTATCCGGGCGCGGAGGAAGTCCGCGACACCATGTACCAGTGGCGGGCGCAGATTGAAACCGGCGTCAATTACCACCTTGGCTCACAGCAGTCCGCCACAATACGCGTAACCCTCTATGGAGGCCCGCCGGACACGTACATCCACCTGCGGCTGGACACTATTGACAGCGTAAACGGGGAACACTTGAAATGGACCTCCCCGGATGCCTTTACCCGCGGTGAAAAGATGGATGCCTACTACAACATCGATACTTTTGAATACAGTATTTTTGAAAGGGAATTCACCGTCAACATATACGATGAGAGCGGAAACCAGATCGGCACATGGACCGGTATTTTCCCCATGGAATTTCTGCAAGACTGACCTTACAGTGGGCTCTCAGCCCACCAATTGTCTCCTGTAAAAAGATAAAATGCTCGCATAGGATAAAGAATCCGATGCGGGCATTTTTTTACACATATATACAACTTAAAAGGGAGGTAATTGCAAATGAGACAAAGAATAATGGCGGCATTTCTCGCCATGTGCATGATCTGCTGCCTGACCGCCTGCGGCGGAAGCGGAACTGCTTCCAGTGCGGGTTCAGGATCAGGAAGTCAGGCAGGCGGCGGAACAGGTCAGACAAAGGACACCGGCCTGTTTTCGGTCGAAGGCGGCTGGAAGGATTCCGACGGTAACGTGATCTTCTTCGATGCAGATGGCAAGGGCTGGGTATTGGGCAAAGTGACGGCTCCCAGTAACGGCAGTGAATCGGACAAAAACAGCCCTAATATTCCCGGCATGATCAAGACATCCCTCACCTGGGAAGAAAGTGCCGAATCCGCGACAGCCAAAATACTGGAAAATGAAGTGATATACCAGAAAACCCGGGACAGCGGAGTAGATAAACTGACGGGCAATGGAATTAGTTTCAACAGGCTCAATGATAGTGAACAGAAGGAATATGCGGAGAAAGCCGCTGCTGTTCAAGAATTCGGAGGATTCGCCTCCGCATCTTCCGGCCAGCAGGCCGGCGGCACATCGGAGACCGGTTCAGCCGGAGGGCAGAAAAGCGAGGACTTTTCCGACATCATTTTGTTCGACAATGATATCGCGACAATAGAGCTTATAAAATTCTATGAAGACGAAGTGATCTGGGGAGATATCAGCAATACCCTGATGGAAAAATATATCACCGTAAAGGTGAAAAACAAGAGTGATAAAGAGTTGTATTTTTCTCTCAGCGATGGCTACATACACGATGAGAGCGTGACAATGTCCATGATGGACAGCAATCAGGGACCGGCGCCGGGCAAGTCAAAAACATACACATTTAAAGTATATTACAACCTGCATCCGGATCATGTCCCCCTGGAATCCCTGGAGGATCTGTATACCCTTGATGCTGCAGTAGACATACGTGTCAAAGGAGAGAACAGTTACAGCGACAGTAAGCCCCGGATCGTGCTGAGTGAAATCCTGGGCAACTCTCAGGGAAATTCCCTGGCAGACGGCTCTTCATCAGATACTTCTTCCGGCAGTTCCGGATCCGGCAGCTCTCCGGAAAATTCCACCGGTTCATCGGAAAAGGGCCAGGATGCGGTTGTCACCGAAACCGACTACATGACCATAGAAGGTCTGTATGTAGATGATTCGTATTCCACGGAAGACAATGAAAATATCCGTTTTCTGTATGTGTGTTACACCGC
>JAUNEM010000193.1:0-432 GCA_030525515.1 Eubacteriales bacterium | reverse complement strand
ACTGCAAGAGTATGAAGCTGACCGTAAACGATGTAAACACTTACAAAGCGGCCCGGTCCAAAAAGGAAATCCGTTATATGAGAAATTACTATAACGGCGCCTACCTGAAGAAGGTGAACATCGGAGACGAAGTCAAATTTGTGGAGACGTTCGAGATTCCCAGGGCAGAGCTGGAACCGGGCAGGAGCATCCGGATCTCCAAGTCCCAGATTCCGGATTCAGACAAGATCAGACTCAGGACCGACGATATCGTTTTCCTGGACAGCCCCGAAAAGGTGGCTGAAACCGTCGATCCGGAAGGTTATGAAAAGGAAAAATGGGCACTTGAGGATGCGGACGATGAAGTCACGTCGGCGGTCAAAAACGAGATCAACGGCTATCAGTGGAAAGTCAATGTCGACAAATTCAAGTATGAAATTGAATTTTGGGAGC
>JAUNEM010000192.1 GCA_030525515.1 Eubacteriales bacterium | reverse complement strand
GGAATTACATGTATGTATTACTGTTAAGGTTTCAGGTGGGTCTGTACAGTAACAATCACAGAACGTTCACAGAACCGGGGGACACACTGTCTTGCGCGCACATCAGCAGGTATGGTATAATACACATGTGTTCAGATCATTCTGGATATAATCAAGATATTTACTGGCTTTCACTTTTACGATGATAAGGAGATAAGAATATGGCAGATCTGGAAAAGATCAATGACAGCGAACTTCAGGACATTGCCGGAGGTAAGAGCCACCACAACAGCAGCACCAGGAGAGTTGTTGCTTATCTGCAGAGAGGTTACCTTGCGATGAGAACTGCGCCTACATACGATTATTCAAACGAGATCAGAGGCGCTGAGCTTTACAACGGCGACACAGTTTATATCAGCGGTGAAACAGTCAAGGGATATGACGGCAAGACATATGTCTGGGTCTACTCTCCCAAGAGCGGCGTGTATGGATATGTGAACAAGTCCTATCTGGCACACTGATTGAATAACCGGACGGCAGGGGCTGCCGCCGGATCAGCTGCTGATCGGGAGGCTGACAAACTTCCTGACTCAGTACCTCAGACGGGTTTACAGAATCTTTTTTACCACATAGACTTATAACAGATCAATAATGACAGGGGATTGTCGTCTTCACACAGAACGACAATCCCCTGTTTTTATGCCGGTTAAGACAAAGTTCCTTTTCCCTGTTCAGGAGGCACTCTCTTTTCCATATTCAGACGGCGGTCCCTCCGGACACAGTGTGGACCGCAAGATTTATGAGACGGATGAATTCCTCCGCATTTTCATATCCCATTTTACTCAGAAGATGTATGTGGCTTTCCCTGGCATGCTCATAGATTCTGTGGATGTGGTCGTTCCCGGCGGGAGTCAGACTGACAAAGATTTGCCGGCGGTCTTCGGAGGATCTGCGGCGCTTGATCAGCTTCTTTCTGTCCAGACTGCTCAGAATGTTCGCAATGCGGCCGGATGTGATTCCCAGATGTGATGCAAGTTCTCCCGCAGACACAGGGGGATCCAGTTTTGAAAGCCAGAACAGCGCGGCTTCCTCTCCCCTTGTGCTTCGCTGTTCAAAGACACTGGCAAGATCTTTGGAGTAAAGAAAATGTAATTCACAAAGATTGTCCGCCAGCTTCCCATAATCCATCGATTTATCCATTGATTTTAAGACCCCGTTCAACAAAGTTGCAGACAGATGGTTAGTATTATCTAATATAGTTAGAATACACAAACAAAAGATGCTTGTCAATCCTTACGCAGGAAAGAAGAGGGTTCTTTAAAACCTTTAAACCCCGGGTTAATGAATTGCTTTGACAGATTGTTTTTTCGGAAAAATATTAAAATATTATAGAAGGAATCGAGGAATAGAAGCGGAGACAAGACCCTGCTCCGGATAAAATAAATCTCCGGAAAAAAACCGATTTGCGGAAAAAGAACCGATCTCCGGAAGAGAATGCAATGGGGAGCCTTTGGTAGAGGCTCCCCAAAGAGATGTCACTGCCGTTCGGGAATAACCAAGCAGCGTTTTAAGGCAGTGGGAGAGGCAGCAGATCTGCCGCATTCCCTGAAAAAGACTGCCGACAGGGTCATGGTATAGAGTTCTTCCGCACGTATTTCTTCGTTCAGGAAGGCCATCTCCTCAGCCCCCAGGAGCCGGCCGGCTCCGGAGAGTTTTGATAGAAAAGGTATTTCAGTATTTTTTTTGAGCATTGAAAACAAAGAACAGGCATCCCGGTTGAGGGCGAGCGGGCGGGCGTAAAGAGCCATGCCCATGGACTGCAGGAATTCCATTCTTTCCTTTTTGATTCCCAGGACCAGGTGCAGAAGACTTCGGCTGACCCGGGTCAGAGTCAGGTTTCTGGTCTTGAGAAGATCGCGGAACTGTTTGAATCCTGTGCAGTAAGGCAGCTGTCTGCGTATTCGCTCAGCCAGATCCTCTGAAATATCGGCATAGATCTCTGCCTGATCCAGCTGCATCCGAAGCGCGTACAGCAGCTGAAAGGAATAATCATCCGGTGAGAGCGGAAAGCGGGGAAGGTCCTGCACAAGAGAATGTGCCGGAAAGCAGCTTTCAGCGGAAATCTTTCCCAGTGCTCTCTCCGCCAGCAGCTGTCCGCGGCGGTCGGTTGCCGACGGCACCTTGATTCTGGGAATCGCGTGGGGACGTATAGTGCTTCCCATGGAAAGGAGAGCGCGGCAGTACTCGACGGCGAGAAGATCGTTGGGTGAGGATGGATAGTCTGACAGGGCGGCAGCTCCGGACTCAGGCTTGGGGTTTGAGCCCGGGGAGGATCCGGACTCAAATGCAGCTTTCAGCGCTGCAGATCTCGCCGCGGGAAAGGACAGGCCTCTGCGGAGACCGGCCTGCAGCTGATCGCGGTACATTCCGGTCTTTTCCGGACCGTCTGTCCTTGTGCCCTCTGCAAGAGTCAGCATCCGCGCATATTTCATGATATATTCCGTGTCGCCGCTCTCTGAGCCGAAACACAGGTCTGTGACGACGCCGAGCCTGTCGAGGAGAGCGATCCCGCCCCGCGCGAAATATTCCGCGCTGCCGCAGGCGGCGTAGAGAGGAAGCTCCAGGACCAGGTCAGCTCCGGCCTGAAGGATCTGCTCTGCCCGTATATATTTGTCAAAGACTGCGGGCTCACCCCGCTGTACATAATCCCCGCTCATGACGACGATGATATAATCGGCGCCGGTCTGCCTGCGCGCTTTTTCCAGCAGGTATGCATGACCCTCGTGAAAGGGATTGCATTCCATGATGATTCCGGTAACTGTCATAAGCTTTACCTTTCGTATCTCATTGGCGGAAAGCAGCTTCCTTCCTGCGGCGCAGGAAGTTCTCTGCAATGTTCTTCAGTATCATTTTTCTGTTCCGCAAACAGTTTTCAGCGATTATTCAGTCCGCACGGCGGACGGGAACCGCCGGGTCCATTCTCAATCCAAAGAGCCGCGAAAAACCCCTCGAGTTTCGTGACAGTCTGTACGGTAACTAATACATATTTGCTCTTTATAAATAGGGTTTTCATTCTTGAATCAATCTTTTTAAATGATATAATAATTTTGGGTAATATTTCAATCATTCTGCTGAGCTTTAAAAGCGGGCGGATGTTGCGGCGTATGCTTTTTTTCAATCAAGCGAAAGGACAGAAAAATGAATATTCTTGTTATCAACTGCGGCAGTTCCTCACTTAAATTCCAGGTCATCGATTCCGCTACCGAAGCACTCCTGGCCAAAGGCCTTTGCGAGAGAATCGGCATTGACGGTTCCGTCATCACCTATGAGAACATTGTCAAAAATTCCGGCAAGGAAGTCAATGAGACTCCTATGCCCGATCATAATAAGGCAGTCAGCCTGGTTCTCGAAGCTTTGACAAATGAGAAGACCGGCGTTCTGAAGTCCCTCGATGAGATCGGCGCAGTCGGCCATCGTATCGTCCATGGCGGAGAGAAGTTCACCACTTCTGTTGTTATTACTGATGAAGTTATTGAAGCCATCAAGGAAGTCTCCGATCTGGCTCCTCTGCACAACCCCGCAAACCTGATCGGCGTTGATGCCTGCAAGGCCCTGATGCCCAATACTCCCATGGTAGCAGTCTTCGATACCGCTTTCCACCAGACCATGCCCGAGAAGGCTTACATGTATGCCCTTCCCATGGACTATTACAACAAGTATAAAGTCCGCCGCTACGGCTTCCACGGCACCAGCCATTCCTTCGTCTCCAAGGCGATGGCAGAAGTTGCAGGCAAGCCTTATGACAGCATCAAGACCATTGTCTGCCACCTGGGCAACGGCGCTTCCATCTCCGCAGTCTGCAACGGCAAGTGCGTTGATACTTCCATGGGCCTGACCCCGCTCGAAGGTCTGATCATGGGCACCCGCAGCGGCGACATTGATCCCGCCATCATCGAGTTCATCGCAGGCAAAGAGAATCAGACAGCTGCAGAGGTCGTGTCCGTCCTCAACAAGAAGTCCGGCGTCTTCGCCCTGTCCAACGGCAAATCCTCCGATTTCCGTGATCTGGAGGAAGGATATGTTGCAGGAGACAAGTTCTGCAAGCTGGCCATTGACGCATTCTGCTATCGCGTAGCCAAGTATGTCGGCGCCTATGCTGCTGCCATGAACGGCGTTGACTACATTGCTTTCACAGCCGGTATCGGTGAGAACAGCGGTTTCGTCCGCGCAAATGTCATGCAGTACCTCGGCTACCTCGGCATCAAACTCGATGAGGAAGCCAACAAGGGCCGCGGCAAAGTGATCAAGATCTCCACCGATGACAGCACAGTCCAGGCTTATGTCATTCCTACCAATGAGGAGCTCGCCATCGCAAGAGAGACAGCAGCCCTCTGCTGATCGATTGCCGGTAAGCCGGAGATAAGGGCTCTGTGCTGTGACAGGGGATTCTGAGACTTGCATGTACAGACATTGTTGATAAGAAAAAAGAACCCGGAAGCTCAACAGTTTCCGGGTTTTTTTCTGAATTCGGGGACAGAAGACTGCAAGGGGACAGGCGAGGGGACAGGTTCGGAGACAGCTTCCTGTTTCGGAGCCGCGATCCTGGGCGCTGTGGCCGGGGGCGCATATGAGAATATCCATGCTGCCTCTCAGAGCATGGTGCAGTATCAGTATACGATCAGCCCCGATGCGGAAAACCATAGAAGATATCAGTTTTTCCTCAAAAAATATGAAGAGGCCTACGTGCTCATGAAAGACTGGATGCACGAGGTCTCCTCATATGCTCTGAAATGACAGTTATACAATATCCAGCCGGATCCCCTTATCCCGGATCAGCTTCTCCCAGTCCGGGGTGATCCCCGTGTCCGTGATGATCCTGTCCATATCATCGATGCCGGCGAAAAAACCGGGGGTTACATGGCCGAATTT
Organism: Eubacteriales bacterium; assembly: GCA_030525515.1. GTDB lineage: Bacteria > Bacillota > Clostridia > Lachnospirales > Lachnospiraceae > CAG-791. The sequence goes on along the minus strand of JAUNEM010000192.1, from coordinate 159 downwards.
CGAGGAGTCGGAGATCAGGATCTTCTCCACCGACATGGAGATCGCCGCCCTTTTCAGATCCCCGATGTACTGGTCCGCACAGGTCAGGCCCATTGTTTCATGGATACCGGATGCGCAGAGAAAAATCTTGTGAGCGCGGAGCTGACGCATGAAACGGAT
>JAUNEM010000191.1 GCA_030525515.1 Eubacteriales bacterium | reverse complement strand
AAAAACAAAGATTATCTTGTCGTAAAAAACGGTGTAACAGGAGAAACAGAAAAGCCTGCAGACAGAACGACATCTGCCTGCAGGCTCTTTTCTTTATGACTTTATGCCTTTATGACACGGGCCGTGCATTGCCCTTTCCGCTTTGCGGCGTACTGGGGCCGGCCGGAGACAGAGGGCAGCGCGGCCGCCTCTTTCCTGTTTTTATTCCTCTTCCTCGTAAGGGGAGAACTCGTCTTTTCCTACGCTGCAGAGAGGACATTCGAAATCATCGGGAAGATCTTCGAACTTGGTTCCGGGCTCGATGCCGGCCTCGAGATCGCCGTTGTCCTCGTCATAGATGTATCCGCAGACGCCACATACAAATTTTGCCATAATAATTCCTCCATTGAGATCAGGATTAATGATTGGTTTTTTTATAATGCAATGATAGAATGATAATTCTATTAGTACATTAACAAATGAGCGATGTTGTGTCAAAGAATATTTCTCTGTTTACAGACATGAAAATTTCTCATTTTACGGACACAATAATTCCCTGTTTACGGACATGAATAATTATCTGCTTACGGGCATGGTCCGGCAGCCCGGCAGCATAAATACCGGGGCAGGGAGTGAGAGGAGTAAAGATGCAGTCAGACAATTTCACGCAGGGCAGTATTGTGCGCGGAATGCTGCGCTTTTCAGTTCCCTATCTGATCACCTGTTTCCTGCAGACATTTTATGGAATGGCGGATCTGTTCATTGTGGGCCAGTTCAACGAGGCGGCCTCGATTACGGCGGTGTCTGTCGGGAGCCAGCTGATGCACATGCTGACAGTGGTGATCGCGGGCTTTGCCATGGGATCCACGGTTCTGATCGGCCGAAGCGTCGGAGCGGGAAACAGGAAGGGACTCGCGGCAGCGGTCAGCACGACATTCGCGGTGTTCGCCGCCCTGGCGTCGGTGCTCACCCTGCTGCTTCTGGCCTGTACCAATCCGGTCATCGGTGTGCTTCAGGTGCCTGCCGAGGCGGTGCCGGAGGCGGCGGCCTACATGCGGATCTGCTTTACGGGAGTTATTTTTATCACTGCCTATAATGTTGTCTCCGCTGTTTTCAGGGGGCTGGGCGATACACGCCGCCCCATGTATTATGTAGCGGCGGCGGGCGTCATCAACGTCGGTCTGGACTGGCTGCTGGTGGGGCCTCTCGGAATGGGCGCGGGCGGCGCGGCGATCGCCACGGTGGCAAGCCAGGGAATCTCGGTCCTGTTCGGCATGATCGCCCTGAAAAAATATCACAGCGACGCATTTCCCGGGTCTCTGCGGCCGGACGGGGAGGACGCAGGAAATATACTGAGGATCGGTCTTCCGATCGCCCTGCAGGAGGGCCTGATCCAGGTCTCCTTCCTGGTGATCACCATGATCGCCAACAGCCGGGGCGTGGAAGTCGCGGCTGCGGTCGGCATTGTGGAAAAAGTCATCAGCTTCCTCTTCCTCGTTCCGAGTGCCATGTTCTCCACTGTCTCTGCCCTTTGCGCCCAGAACGCGGGGGCCGGCCGTCATGACAGGAGCAGACAGGTGCTGCGCCTCGGCTGTATGATCTGCGCGGGGTTTGGAGCAGTCATTTTCCTCCTTTGCCAGCCTCTCGCTCCCTGGATCGTCTCCCTCTTTGTGAAAAACGGTGACAGCGTCAAAACAGTGGTCCGCCTGGGAGGCCAGTATCTGAGAACCTATTCCATCGACTGCATGCTGGCGGGCATCCACTTCTGTTTCAGCGGTTTTTTCAGTGCCTACGGAAAGTCCGCCTATTCCTTCCTGCACAATATGATTTCCATCATAACCTTCCGGATTCCCGGCGCCTGGCTGGCGGCTGTGTATTTCCCGGCGACCCTCTATCCCATGGGGCTTGCGGCGCCTATGGGGTCTCTGCTGTCCGTGCTGATCTGCCTCTTCCTCTACAGGCGGATCAGGCTGAACGACTGAGAAGAAGCAGAGGAGGGGAACAGGTGTAATAAAAATGTGTGCAGGGTGTAAAAAATACAAAGCGGCTTCTGTTCAACTGATCCCGAACTGCTTCTGCAAGGCCGGCTTTGTCCCCTTTTCCATGGTGTGATAGGCAAAGTAGAATGCTTCCTCCATGGAGACAGTTCCTGAATCCAGCAGCTGCAGCAGCATCTCGATGTAACCGCTCATCACACTGTCCAGGATGACGTACTCGGGGCTGTCTTCCGGATATTCAGGGAAGCGTCCATCCCTTTTCAGGGCATCCTTGAGCATTTGCCGATAGGCGCGGGAAAAGGAACTGCTGTGGTAGTCGATCACGAGAGGCTTGAGGAAGATGCGGTTTTCTTCATAGACCTCCCGGAGAGCATTCAGCAGGCCGATAAAGCGGTCATTTCCCTCGCCCTCTGTGGCGAGGACCTTCTGCAGCAGGGAGAGCTGGCGCTCCTTGATAGCAGAGAAGATATCCTCGACAGCCTGAAAGTAAATATAGAAAGTGGAACGGTGGATTCCGGCGCGCTGTACGATCTCCTGTACGGTAACGCGCCGGAATTTTTTTTCCAGATACAGATCCCAGAATGCGCGTTCAATTTTTGCTCTTGTGCGGTTTCGTGCTGCGGTATATTCGGACATAAGATCTCTCCCTGGTGTTTTTCGGATAATTACAGTCCAGTCAATCTTTTACGCAACGTTACATGTACAGGCCCTTCGAGGAGGGAGTACGGTAACAGTATAGCAGAAAATCCGACATTATGACGGATTTTGTTCATTGATGTGCCTTACAGACAGATGTTAGAATGGGAAACAGAAGACGTTCCGTTTTATGCGATTCGAGGAGAAAATAATGGCAGAGAGAACGACAGAAAATTACTTCCGCATGCTGCGGGAGATGAGAGATGTGGTCTTTTCTACGGTGGCAGAGGATGGGACGCCCCGTGCCCGCATCATCGATGTCATGCTGGTCGAGGGAGAAAAACTCTATTTTCTGACAGCGGTGGGGAAGGACTTTTATGAGGAACTGATGCGGAACGGCCGGGTGGCAATAGCCGGCCTGAACAGCAGCTGGGAGACCATCCGTGTCTGGGGCAGGGTCAGAAATGTCGGGCAGGATCTGCTTGGACGAATTTTCGAGGAAAATCCTTCCATGAACAATGTGTATCCCGGTGACAGCCGCTATATCCTCGAAGTGTTCTGTCTGGAGGAGGGCGAAGGAGAGTATTTCTGTCTCGGAACGGAACCTATCACGCGCCATCCTTTTTCTTTTGGGAAAAAGACTTTCCGTAAAAAAGGATTTGAGATCACGGATGCCTGTATCGGGTGCGGGACATGCGCGGCTGCCTGTCCTCAACAGGCCATCGATGAGGGGAGTCCCTATACGATCCGGCAGGAGAACTGCCTGCACTGCGGGCTCTGTTTCCGGGACTGTCCCGCAGAGGCGGTCATCCGGAGAAGCGGAGAGGCGGAACAATAGAAACAACAGCAAGAAGGTATATATAACTTGTCATGTGCCTCTCCGGAGCAGAGACCGGCAGAGGCAGAGAGGCGGCCGCGGCTGACAGGTGATTCTATGTGGGAAAAAATGATTGCATATATCCTGACGCACGGGGACGCCCTCGCTGTTCAGATCGGAACACATCTGTGGATCAGCCTGGCGGCCCTTGCGGCCGCGATTTTGATCGGGGTTCCCTGCGGTTATCTGGCGTCAGATTCGCCGCGGATCGAGAAATGGATCTCAGCGCCTTTTCATGTTCTGCGCGTGATCCCGTCACTGGCGATCCTGGTCCTGCTGATCCCGATCGCGGGTACGGGTGCCCTGCCGGCGGTCATTGCCCTGACCATCCTGGCAGTTCCTCCTGTCCTGCTCAATACCATTGTGGGCTTTCGCGACGTGCCTCCTTTTATGACAGAATCCGCGGCAGGCATTGGTATGACGGACCGGGAGATCCTGTGGGAAGTCCGCATACCCCTTGCCCTGCCCATGATCTTTGCGGGGATTCGGACCGCCCTGGTGGAAGTGATCGCCAGTGCCGCGCTCGCCGCCAGGATTGGCGCGGGCGGACTGGGAGAAGTCATCTTCACAGGACTGGGCCTCAACCGGATGGACCTGCTCCTGCTGGGCGGGACCCTGGTCGCAGCGCTCTCCCTCCTGTGCGGAGGCCTGTTTGATGCCCTGACGAGACGCCTTATGCCCTACAGACACCTCTGAAAAATCTGAAAACAGCGGTTCAGGAGGCCAATGGTCCAATCGCCATGTCTGTGTAAGTACGGTTTGCAGGAGAAAGGTCTGCGTGAGTAAGGCCTGTGTAAGCCATGTCTGTGTGAGAAAGGCCTGCGGAAGAGCGGAGCGTGGAATAATTTCTGACATCACTTTTGGACTTAACATCACTCGATTGGAAAGGAGTGAAATGAAATGACGAAAAAAGGTATAGCACTTGTCATATGCATCTGCATCATGACAGCACTGTGTGCCTGCGGCGGGAGCGGCACAGGGAGTGCGGGAAACAGCGCTGACAGCCAGGCAAAAGCAGGTGACGGAAGTTCAGCGGCAGCAGGTTCGGAAGCCGGTGACGAAGCTGCGGATCCGGAGACTTCTGCAGACAGTGCACAGGAGGCCGGCAGGATCATCGTCGGCTCCAAGGATTTTACCGAAAATGAGATCGTCGCGGAAATCTATGCGCTGGCCCTGGAGGATGCGGGATTTACCGTGGAGCGCCGGATGAATATCGCTTCTTCCGTGATCCATACAAGTCTTGTCAACAAGGAGGTCGAGCTCTATCCCGAGTATACCGGTACGGGCCTTCTTTCCATTCTGCAGATGGATCTCATCACAGATCCTGATCAGGTGTATGAAACGGTCAAAGCGGCTTACGAGAAAGAGTTCGGAGTTACCTGGCTGGATTATGCGCCTGCCAATGACGGACAGGGAATCTTTGTCAGCCGCAAGGTTTCTGACGAATACGGAATCACAACGATTTCCGATCTGCAGGCCCATGCCGCGGACATTCGCTTTGCCTCCCAGGGTGAATTCGACGAGCGCGAGGACGGGATCCCGGGACTGGAAAAGGTATATGGCCCCTTTGACTGGAAATCCA
>JAUNEM010000190.1 GCA_030525515.1 Eubacteriales bacterium | reverse complement strand
AGAGGTTGCCCAGCATCAGCATACCGACAAGGGGAGCCGTCGTGGGAAGGATCATACACACGACAACCGTAACAACGATGGGGAAGAGGATCCTCTCGAGCTTGGAGACAGGTCTGAGCTGAGACATCCTGATCTTGCGCTCCTTGTCTGTCGTCAGCGCGCGCATGATGGGCGGCTGAATGATCGGGACAAGGGACATGTAGGAATAGGCGGCGACAGCGATGGGTCCGAGAAGTTCTGTCTGTCCCAGCTTGGAGCAGAGGAAGATCGAGGTAGGGCCGTCGGCACCGCCGATGATGGAGATTGCGGCTGCGGCTTTTCCGTTGAAGCCCAGGGCGATCGCGCCGAAGTATGCGCTGAAGATGCCGAACTGCGCGGCAGCGCCGAGCAGGAAGCTCATGGGATTGGCGATCAGGGGACCGAAGTCCGTCATGGCGCCGACACCCATGAAGATCAGTGAGGGCAGGATCGCCCATTCATCCAGCGTAAAGAAATAGTAGAGCAAGCCGCCCGGGGAGCCGTCTGCAGGCTTTGACATGATATCCGGATAGATATTGACAAGAAGCATGCCGAAGGCGATCGGGACGAGCAGAAGGGGCTCGAAGTCCTTTGCGATTGCCAGATATAAGAAGACAAAAGCGACGAGGATCATCAGGTAATTGCCCCAGGTCAGACTTAAAAACGCTGTCTGATGGATAAGATTATCCAGCGTATTGATAATATATGTCATATATAGGCCTCCTGGTGAAATAACCGGTCAGGGATCAGATCCGGCCGCCGGTTCCCGTTTGTTTTTGCAGAATATGTTTCTGCCGAAAACATGCGTCCGTGCTTTGGAACTGACTGTATATAACTTTGATGGCTGACACGGGTATTCTCCCTATCAGATTAACGTCCCTCAGTCTACGGTTGCCAGAAGGGCGCCTGCCTCGACGGGATCGCCTACTGCGCAGTCGATGGAAGCGATGGTGCCGTCAACGGGGGAAACCATGGGGATTTCCATCTTCATGGCCTCGAGGATGATGACTGTATCGCCCTTGCTGACAGCCTGGCCGACCTTTGCTTCGATCTTGAAGACCTTGCCTGCGGCTCCTGCCTCGATCCTGTTGGCGCCTGCGCCGGCGGAAGCGGCGGGAGCGGCAGCGGGTGCTGCGGGCATGGGAGCTGTGGCAGCGGGTGCCTTGGGCATTGCGGGCATAGCAGCTGCGGGAGCGCCGCCGGCGCCTTCCTCAACAGTTACTTCATAAGCAACTCCATTCACGGTAATGGTATAGTTCTTCATTATGTACCTCCTGTGCGTACGTATGAACTCTTTTTCATCAATAAAACAATTCGGTTTTATAATATGGCTTCTGAATACGGAGTCCCGTCTCTCTCCCGCTTTCGGGATCATGCAGTCTCCGGATAAAGGCCATTATTTTCTCCTGATACGTCTGATCTTGCGGACGACAAAGTCGTCGGGAGCTGCCATGGGCTCCGCCCCGGCGCGGTAAGCGGCGATCGCTGCAGCGATCACAGCGATCAGCTGTCCGTCATCCGAAGCAGCGGGTGCCGCAGGTGCCGCCGCGGGAGCTGCGGCGCGCTGTGCTGCTGCCTCTTTATCCTTCTTATCCGCTTCCTCGGTTTTCTTCCTGCCGGCAGAGGTAAGGAGCCTGCCGAACAGGGCTATGATCAGGCTCAGGAGGATCAGGACCGCAAAAGTCGTTCCCATACCCAGAAGGGTGTTCAGACCCGCCTGCTGCATAAGCTCTCCGAATGTATACTCTACATTCGTAGCAATAGAAACATAACCGGAAAGGTCTTTTGCATATGTGACTACAAGGTCGGCATTGCGCTTTTCAGCATTCAGGCCGACAGTTACGATATAATTGCCGTCTTCATCAGTTGTGATCGATTTCTCGGTGAAGCAGTCGGGCACACCGTTTCCGTCTGCGTCAGTAGTGAAATCCAACTCTCCGATCTCTTCTTTGGCGGACTCCCAGCCCTGCAGACCGGCGTATACCACTGCTTCGGATTTCTGTTCCTCTATCTGTCCGGCCTTGACGATCGCATCCATCTGCTGTGCGTCATTTTCAGCCTGACTGAAGAGCATGGTCTTCATCTCTGCAGGAACTTCCTGCTCCTTAGTATTCGACGAAGAGCCGCAGGCAGTCAGCGCAAGGACGCAGACAAAGGCCAAGAGGATGGCTGTAAGTTTTTTTCTCATTAGTCCTCATCACCTTTCATCAAATGGAGGCATGTTTCCGGGAAGGAAGCGCCTCCCTCTTGGAATAGAGCATTTCGACTGCACCGATCAGGAACTTGCGGACATCTTCGGGCGCAATGATCTGATCCACGACACCGCGTGCCGCGGCAGCGTCGATGCTGTTCTGCAGTTCGTCATAAGCCTTCGCAGCAGCTTTCACCTCTTCGGCGGAGCCGTCGCAGAGGACGGAGGCGGCGTATTTGCCTTCCAGGATGCCCACAGAAGCGTCTGTGTAAGCGAAGGTGAGGTCAGCGCCGAGAGCCTTGCTGTTCATGACAGCATAAGCGCTTCCGCCGGCGCGTTTTGTGATGACATTGATCTTGGGAACAGTTGCTCCGGCAAATGCGGCGGCAAGACCCGCAGCCGCGGATGCCACAGTGTTCTCCTCGCATGCGCAGGCAGCAAAGCCGGACACATTGGTCAGGGTGATCACAGGAATATCAAAGGCGTCGCAGAAACGGACGAGGGCGGCCGCCTTGGCGCATCCCGCGGTCGTGAGCGCGTTTCCGAACTCCTCTGCCTTCTCACCGTTCTCGTCATACGCGCAGCCGCGGTTGGCGGCGATGCCGACCGTATTTCCGCCGAGCCTGGCGATGCAGGTGAACATCTCCTTTGCAAAACCTTTCTTTGTCTCAAAGACGATGCCGCTGTCCGCGATCTCGGACATGGCTGCGCAGGGATCCTCTGTGAAGGCGGCTGCGGAAGCGCAGACGCGGTTCAGATCATCCATGCACTCCTCAGAGGCATCATCTTCGTTATTGGAGGGCAGAAGTCCCGCCAGATATCTGATCTGCGCGAAGATTTCTTCCTCTGTGCCGACGAAATCCACATCTCCTGCAGCGGCTTTCTTGTCGGCTGCCGCTGTGTTATTGACTTCCTCACGATTGCCCGCAAGTGCGTTGGGAGAATTCACGAAAAGGCTCGCGCCCTTCTCCATGAGGGTAAAATCAGTCATGGCGGGGAACAGAGCAAGACCTCCGCCGCAGTTCCCGAAAATTGCGGAAATCTGGGGAATGATGCCTGATGCCTGTGCCTGCTTTGCGTAGATTCCACCGAATGCTTCAAGCGCATCAATCCCTTCCTGCAAACGAAGCCCTGAAGAATCGATCATGCCGATGACCGGCGCGCCGGTGCGAAGCGCAAGATCATACAGACCGACGATCTTCCTGGCGTGCATCTCGCCGATGCTTCCGCCCAGAATGCCGGCGTCCTGGCTATAGACATAAACCAGTCTGCCATCGATCAGTCCATATCCCGTAATCACACCGTCAGAGGATTCCCGGGCTGCTGCCATGTTGAAGTCCGTAGCTCTGGCTTTCACCAGCGCGCCGATCTCAACAAAGCTGTTTGCGTCGAGCAGAGATTGAATCCGCTGTCTCGCTTTTGAAGTACTGCTCATGTTTTGGACCTCCAAATCACTAAAAATGAATTATGACGATCGCCGGAGTCGGTAGAAACCGGCGAAATATGCATGCTCCGCACTTGCCCGAAAGCGAGGCGGAAGTCGATCACTGCAATCCCCCCTGCGGATCAACCCTTCATTCAAACCGTCTGAGTTACAGTCAATTATGAATTGTATTTTTTTGCATGCTGTTTGAAGTATAGCACAGTCTAAAAAAAACTTGAACCGTCAGAATCATAAAAAATAGATTCTTTTTAAATAATTAATATAGCTAATTGCCCTGACGGAAATTATTTGCGAGTCAGACGGGTCTTTTACGACATCAGCCCCGCGGAAAAAACGATCCGTAATACACCGGAATTTTCAGGAAAGTCCTTAAAGATTCCGGTGTCGCACACATTTGCGGCGGGTCATGCCGGCGGATGATCCGTCAGCGTCCGGATCCTGCGCGGGCGCGTCCCGCAGCCCGCGGATAATCTAAGCTGAGCGCCGCCATCGCGCGTCCTGCAGCCCGCATATGATCAAAGCCGAGCGCCGCATCGCGCGTTTCGCGGTCTCCCATCGCTTTAATCATACGTTGAGTCCGGTGCTGACTTCCTCTTCCGCTTCCTCGCGGAACTCTTCGATCCTGGAAGCTTCGGGCTCCGGCAGCTGGTCGACAGAGCTCAGGCCGAAGGAACGCAGAAACTGCTGCGTAGTCCCGAACAGGAGGGGCCTTCCGGGCACTTCCTTTCTGCCCACTTCCTCGACCAGATCGAAGGACACCAGCCTGTTGATAGCGAAATCACTGTTGACTCCGCGGATGTTCTCCACCTCCATCCTGGTCACCGGCTGCTTAAAGGCAATGATGGACAGAGTCTCCATCAGGGTCGGGGTCAACCTGGGCTTCTTGGGCTGGCTGGCGATCCGGATCAGATATTCCAGAAGTTCCGGTTTTGTGGATAGCTGAATAGCGTCCTCGTAGCGATTGAGAACCAGACCTGACGCAGGGCCGGCGCACCGGGCAGCGAGCAGTCCGGCAATTGTCTCCGTCCGCTCAACGGAAATCCGGAGAGCCTGAGCCAGCAGATCCAGGGAAACAGCTTCGCCCATGGCAAACAGAATCGCCTCCATAGCCGCGACCAGGATGTCATCCGGTACATCTCCCTCTTCCTGTTCCGCTGCGGACGCAGTCTCATCTGTATTCAGGGGAAGGGTCTCCTCCCCGGCTTCAGACAATGTCCCTTCTGTATTTGCGGAAAGGTCTTCCTGCGCATATTCTTCCATCGGTTTCGTACTGTTATCTGTATGATCCACGATTCATCCTCCCGAATATTCCACACGGAGCGTCTATTCCCTGCAGAACAGGGCAGAGGCGGCAGCGCCGCCCTCTGCCCCTGGCCGGCCCGTGTCCGCCGCAAGGCGGAAAAATTCATTACACGGGCCGTGTCATA
>JAUNEM010000189.1 GCA_030525515.1 Eubacteriales bacterium | reverse complement strand
GGGAAAAATATCCCGGAAAAAATATTCGGGAAATGAGCCGCGGAAACCGTCCCCGGGACTTACAGAGGGAAAAAATATGGAACCGAAATACACAACTAATACATCTTTGGATCTCGAGGATTTCAGGAGGTACGCAAAAGCCATGAATACCCAGCCCCGTGGACTGCTGGTCACTGTGCTGATTCTGATCTGGATCCTTTATTCCGGGGTGACCAATCTGAGGAGCGGCAATACAGTGATGGGCATCTTTATGGTGGCCGTCGTGGTCATATGCCCTCTGATCTATGTTTATACTTCCCGCCGGCAGTCGGAGAGATACTTCGAAAAGCTGAAGGAAACGGGCGGGACCCAGTTTACAGTTCTCTTTTTTGATGATCATTTTGAGACGCAGAGCAAAAACGGTCAGGGCACCTATGCCTACAAGGACCTCAAATCCATGAAAGAGACCGAGACGGATTTTTATCTGGAGGTGGAGACCGGACATTGCGTGATCATACAGAAAAAGAACTGCAGCGCGGAACTGATCAATTTCCTGCACAATCCCCAGAAATAATCAAAAGAATCATTACAGTGGACCACTTTTGCACTGATAAATGAGATAAACAAATTGTGGAGGTGAAAAAAATGAAAAAGTACTTACGTTTATTGGCTTGCGTCATGGCAGGGCTCCTCTTCCTGTCGCCCTCTCCCGCCCTGCTTGTTTCTGCCGCGGAAACCGCGCAGTCATCGGAAACAAGCGGTAAAAAGACCTCATCGGACAAGACCTATAAGGTCCTTTCCGGTGACACCCTCTGGAAGATCGCGGACGAGATCTACGGGGATGGAGGCAAATGGAACGTAATCTATGAAGCCAACAAGGATAAGCTCAGCAGCCCCGGCTCGATCATCCCCGGCCAGAAACTGGTGATTCCTGCTTCTGTGGAATCTGCTGCTGATAAGGTTTCAAAAGAAAGTTCGAAGAAGGGTTCGAAGAAAAGCTCAAAAAAGAGTTCAAAGGACAAGTCCGGCAAGCAGTCAGAAGACAGCTCAGCCGACAATTCTGAAGAGAATTCAAAGGAAACCCCTGAAGCGGCTTCTGCAGAAGGCTCTGAAGATGTCACTGAAGGGGGCTCTGCAGAAAGCTCTGAAGCGGGATCAGAAGAGAGCGGGATCGAGCCTATGACCGAATTCTGGACAGAAGGTTCGAGACCCGCACAGGAACTCAGGGACTATGTGGCAAAAGTTACAGATCCCTCTGACACAGCAAACTTCATCCCGGAAAAAGACCGCATCGCTGTGTTTGACATGGACGGCACCCTGGTCTGCGAAACCTACTATACCTATTACGATACCATGATGTTTATCGAATACTGCCTGCACGATCACCCGGAGCGCGTCTCCGATGAGTTAAAAGAGGTCGCCTCGGCCATCAAACCCGGATATGTCGCGGACGAGACCCTGGCCAGGAACTTTGCCAAGGCTTACGCAGGTATGACAGTTGAGGAATTCAGAGACTATGTAGTTGAATTCGGACAGAAGAAGACCGCAAGTTTTAACAACATGCGCTACATTGACAACTTCTACCTTCCCATGGTGGAGCTTGTAAAATATCTCTATGATAACGGATTCACCATTTATGTGATCAGCGGAACGGAGCGGACGACTACAAGAGCGATCGTTGCGAACTCCCCGATCAAAGATTATGTCACCCCCAACCATGTGATCGGGACCGATTTTGAAATAAAAGTGAAGGGACATGAAACCGAATCTTCCAACATGAATTACAAATACGCGGACGGCGACGAACTTGTCCTGACCGGAGGCTTTATCCAGAAAAACCTCAACGGCAATAAGACCATTTACATTGAAAGAGAGATCGGACAGCGCCCTGTCCTCGCTTTCGGCAACAGCGGAAGCGACACCAGTATGATGAACTATGCCATCGACAGCAGGAATCCGTATCCGGCTCAGGCCTATATGGTCGTTGCCGACGACAGCGTCAGAGAATGGGGCAAACAAGACTGGGCTGAAAAGTCTGCGGAATATGAATCGATGGGATATATCCCCGTCTCCATGAAGGATGACTTCGCCCAGATCTATCCCGAAGATATAACAAAAGCAGAGGAGCAGTACGTGCCTGACGATGCACAGGAGCAGGAGGATGAAGAGCTGGCTCCGGCAGCATAAACCGGGCCTTATTGCCAATCGCCAAAAGCTGCGCATCCTGTGTGGTTATCCTTTCAGGCCGCTTTGCGCTGCTTGAGCTGTTTGTGCTGTTTGCACTGTTTCCTCTGCTTCATTGCTTTGCGCCGCTTCAAAGCTTTGCATTGCTTTAATGCTTTGCGCTTCTTCAATGCTTTGCGCCGCTTCAATAGGGCTGAAAAAAGGACTGTGACCAGATAAATCTTCAGAAGGCTCCTCCTGTTGCCTGAAGGCAGTGGGAGGAGCCTGTAACAACTGAAAGGTTCTAAAATATGAATTTCCAACCCATACTCGAAAAAGAAATGCACTGCAGCTGCGGCCGAGTGCACAGTACAGACCTGAAAGCGGTTGACATCGGACGCGGCGCCCTTGAGCGGCTCCCGGAGCTGCTGCGCGGGCTGGGGTTTCACAAGGCCTATATAGCCGCGGATGTCAACACCTGGGAGGCTGCGGGCAAAAAGGCCGCAGCCATTCTTGCATCCCGGGGCTTTGCCTTCGAATCCTTTGTCCTGCCTGATCCGGAGCTTGTACCTGACGAAGCAGCTGTCGGCGCCCTCCTGCTGCATATGCCCCAGGACGCGGACATGGTCCTTGCGGTCGGCTCAGGTACTATCAATGATCTCTGCAAATATATCAGCCGGCTGAGAGGACTGCCCTATGTCATTCTGGCGACAGCACCCTCCATGGACGGCTTTGTGTCCGCCGGAGCGGCGCTGATCGTCGACCACGTCAAGGTCACTTATGACGCGCAGGGACCCGCTGCCGTCCTTGCGGACACGGAGATCCTGGCGCAGGCGCCCATGGAGATGATCACCGCCGGTCTGGGGGATATGCTGGGCAAATACACCTGCCTGCTCGACTGGAAGCTCGCGCACATCATCACAGGAGAATATTACTGCGAGCATGTCGAGGGAATGGTGCGGACCGCCCTGCGCACCATTCTGTCGCAGAGCAGCCGGATCCGGGAACGCGACCCGGAAGTCATCGGAGCCATCACCGAAGCCCTGGTCCTGACGGGCATCGCAATGAAATTCGTCGGAAACTCCCGTCCTGCCTCCGGCTGTGAACACCACATGTCCCACTTCTGGGAAATGCTGTTTCTCATGAACGGAAAAAAGGCAGTCCTGCACGGCACCAAGGTCGGTGTCGCGGCGGTCGCCTGTCTGCAAATGTACGGCATGCTGGCGGAGGTTCTGAAATCCTCAGCTTCGGATCCCGGCAAAGATTCCGGCAGGATCCTTTCGGCTGCGGATCCGGATCCGGAAAAAGATTCCAGTAGGATCCTTTCGGCTGCGGATCCGGATCTTTTTGCCGCGGCAGCCGCAAAGCCCTTTGGCAAGTCCATGTGGGAAGAAGAGATCCGCGCCGTCTTCGGCGAGGCCGCAGACGGAATCATCGCACTCGAAGAAAAATCCCATAAAAACGATCCCGCAGCGCGCAATATCCGTCTGAACACGATACGGGACCGCCGGGCGGAAATCCTCTTGGCTATCCGCCATGATCTTCCCGCTGTTTCTGAAATTGAAGAGCTCCTGCTCTCCCTGGATGCCCCGGTCCACCCGGAGCAGATCGGCGTCTCCCTGCAGGAGGTGCGGGGAGCAGTCCTCTACGCAAAGGAGGTCCGGAACCGCTATACCCTGCTTCAGCTGCTGTGGGATCTGGGGCTGTCCGTGGAATTCGCAGACCGGCTCAGTGCCTATTATTCACCTCAGGGGCTGACCCTCAAGACCGCACCCGCCGGATCCGCCGCCATGGACTATACCATCGGAAGATCCGGTGTGGAAAATACAAAGGAAGACTTCTGTTCAGAAAATGTGCCGGGTGGCTCCGGTTTGACAATCCCGCAGAAAACACAGCTTCCCATACAGAAGACATATTTCCGCTGGAAAAAAGAAAAAGATGTCCGGCGCCTGCAGAAGATCCGTTGTTTCGTCCTGGACATGGACGGGACCATCTATCTGAGCAACCGACTCTTCCCCTTCACAATTCCTTTTTTAAATAAACTGGCAGATACCGGACGCAGCTACTGTTTCTTCACCAACAATTCCACAAAACACCAGCAGGACTACCTGGACAAGCTGTCCGGAATGGGAATTCCCGTCACGGAAAGCCAGGTCTTCCTGTCGACACAGGTCATCCTCGAGGAGATGAGCCGCCTTCACCGGGAAGATTCATTTTTCATCGTTGGAACACCCAACCTTGTAGAGGCATTCCGACGTGCCGGACTGCGGGTCTTCAATCCGGAGTCAGAAGCACCCGGGAGTATGCCCGATGTCGTCATCCTGGGCTTTGACACGACCCTGACCTATGAGCGGATCTCCCTGGCATGCAAATATCTGCGTCACGGGTCCGCCTATTACGGTGTAAACATGGACTACAACTGCCCGGTCGACGACAACGGAGTACTCGATTACATTCCGGACTGCGGCTCTATCGCCAAACTGGTCGAACGCTCCACCGGACGCTTTCCGGATTTCTACGGAAAGCCTTCCCGGCATGCCCTGGACTATATCATCCGTCACACGGGCTTCAAAGAGGAAGAGATTGCAGTTGTCGGCGACCGAATCTACACGGACATCGCCATCGCCAACGGCACCAAAGCCCTTTCCATCATGGTTCTCACCGGGGAGACACAGCTGGAGGACCTGGAACAGTATGATTTCCGCCCGGACATCATCCTTCCCTCCCTGGCGGAGATTACGGAACTGCTGTAATGAAGAGTACAACCGCAAGCCGGACAGGTTCCTCCATCCGGCAGCGGGGAGATTCTACGCAGCGGGGAGATCCTGAACATATAAAAAACCGCGCAGACACTGGACAAAACAAGATTGCCAACGCTTGCGCGGTTTTTTTAGCGGAGACGGTGGGATTCGAACCCACGTGCCGGGACTAACCGACAACTCGATTT